>JACDCA010000436.1 GCA_013694635.1 Acidobacteriota bacterium
CTCGCCACCAACGGCGGCATTCACGCCGAGATGCTGCAGACGATCCAGACCTTTACCGCCCAGTTCCGTTCTCGAAACTGGACGGACTGAACACCTGATAGGACACTGCCCAACTACTAATTTCTAACCACCAAATCCTACGAGGGACGTCGTAATTCCCCGTGTTCATTTAGGAGTTAGTAGTTAGGCGTTAGGAATTATGGATTGGCACCCTTCCTGCTCAGTCAGACGGCGGAGCGACACCATGAAGATCACATCCTGGCGAGCAGTCCTGGCGGGGATCGCAACGGTTGCGGTTCTGACGCCCGCAGCGGTCGAGGCACAGATCCGCCGCGTCAGCGGATCCGACACGCGCCAGTCATTCGGCGTCAACCTCGGGGGGTTCTTTCCAAAGGGAGAGGATTCGCGTGTTGTCGGCGACGTCCTGTTTGCGAACCGCGACTTCCTTATTTACGACGTCGAGGATTTCCGAGGGGTGAACATGGGAGCCGAGTACCTGTTCGGCGTCACCGATCACATTGAAGCGGGGCTCGACGTGAGCTTCTACCAGCGGTCCGTCCCCAGCATCTATGCCTTCGAAACGCATGCGGACGGACGCGAGATCGAACAGGATCTGAAACTGCGCATCATTCCCGTGACCGCCAGTGTTCGATTCCTGCCGACTGGTCGCAACGCCACCGTACAGCCATACATCGGCATCGGTGCGGGTTTCCTGAACTGGCGCTACACGGAGACCGGAGAGTTCATCGACTTCGACCAGGCGCCGCCGCTCATCTTCCGGGAACGTTACGTCGCCAGCGGCAGCGAGTTGGCCCCTGTGGTTATCGGAGGGATTCGGTTCCTCGCCGCAGACGTGTGGACCGTCGGTGGGGAAGTCCGCTGGCAGAAGGCTGACGGCGACACAGGTGGACCGGACGTGGGGTTCTACGACAGCAAGATCGATCTGGGCGGATGGACGGCGAACTTCAATATTCACTTCAGGTTCTGAGTTGCTGAACGAGCAGTCCGTAGAAACGCAAATGCCTTCGGCAGTGCACGACGGCCATAATCTTAAGAGCCTTCGTGACGTCGCGTCGTCGTGTCGTCGTGCGATGCCGCAGGCAATCCGTCGGCGCGTTCACCGCCGCGCTCGATATAGCGCCACGCCTCCACCTTCAGCCACTCTCTCGAACCCCTTCAACCATCGGTCGCGCTTTGCGGCGCGGTAGAGCGCATCGCCACCCTCCGCCTGTTCCTCGATCACGATCCACCCGACGCGCCCGGCCGGGCCAAGCATCGCAAATTCCCAGGGCTTGCCATTCCCCTCGTGCAGAAAGTTCTCGATGCCGAGACCGATCGACGACAGGTCGTGCATGTAGTGTCCGAGCGAGCCCATGCTCATCATGATGGTGGCGCCATCGTAATGAGTTTGCAGATACCCGGTGACTGCGCGCCGGCCGGCCATGGCCGAGGCTTCGCGCTGCGATTCCCGGGCGAGGGGCGCGTCGCGGTCGAGGGGCGTCGCCTCCCGCACGGTCATCAGCAACAGCAGCATCGCCACGATCGGCTGCAGGCGGCGGTGAAGAAGGCTGATCCCACCCGCCGCAAGTGCCGCGGCGGCGATCACGAGCGGCAGGTCGTACCTGATGCGGAACGGATGCCCCTGTAAGTACGCCACCATCGGCAGCGCCGCTGCCGCGGCCAGCGCGAGCAGCAACACGAGTGACGCGCGGGGCTTGGAGCGGACGGCGTCCCACGCCACCAACGCCGCGCCCGCATATCCGCTCCACACGAGCGCACGGCCGGACAGCAGCGCCAGACCTTCGTCGATCTGGCGCCACGCCTCGGCCGGGTTGCCGATGGCGTCGACGTTCTCCGCTACGAAGAATCCGCCGCTTACGAACCATTCGCCGACGACCCAGCGGCTGTTGGCCGCGAAAAGCACGATCGCTATCGCAGGCCATAACGCAAGCAACGCAATCCCGCGACCGGCGGTCCGCATGGTGTGGCCGCGCCGGAGCAGCACCGCGGCTGCGAGAGATACCACAGCTCCGGTGATCGCCCATGCCTCGTAACGCGTCAGGCAGGCGGCGGCAAGCGCTGCCCCGGCAGCCGTGACCGTGCGCGCCGGAAAGTCATCGACCCAACGCGCAGTCGCAGCAATCCCCAGCAACGTGAGACCGAACAGGAGGGGCTCAGTCATCGGCGTGCTTTGCAGGTACAGGACGTTCGGGTTCAGGATCATCAGCGCCGCGCCCGTTGCGGCAGCGGTCAGGGAGCCGGTTACGCGGAGCAGCATTGACGCGAGAGCCCCCGTCGCGAGCGCCAGCGACGCCACAGAGAGCGCTACGCCTGACGCCCCGGTCCGGTACCATGCATCCACCTGGACCGGCAGCATATTGATCATGTGAGGCAGCGGCAGCCAGACGGCGCCGATCTGCTGCCATCCGGGGGTCAAGCTGTCGAGGATCCGGCGCGCGACGACGAGATGCGCGCGCGCATCGTAGTGGGTGAGGGTGAGACCGAGCCGCGAATAGTAGGTGGCTGCAGCGACGCCGACGATCGCGGTCGCAGCGGCGATGCCGATCGCCGTGCGCGTATGTCTGGCCAGGGCCTGTCTAGTCTACACTTTCATCGATGTCGCGCTTTCTCGGCTGGGTGCAGGGCGCCGCCATTGCACTGGGCGGTCCGGGCCTTTTTGTCATCGCGTTTCTCGACTCCTCCTTTCTGTCGTTTCCGGAAGTCACGGACATCCTGATCGTCCTGCTCGTGGCCAAGCATCCCGAGCGCTTCCTCTGGTACACGGCGCTGCCCACGATCGGGTCGATCGCAGGCAGCTATCTGCTCTACGCCCTGGCTCGGGGAGGCGGGGAGGCGTTCATGCGAAAGCGCCTTCGCGCGCGTCACGTGGACCGCGCCTTTGCTATCTTCCGGAAGTACGGGTTGCTGGCCGTCGCCATCCCTTCCATCCTGCCTCCGCCCGTGCCGTTCAAGATCTTCGTCCTGACGGCCGGTGCCGCCCGTGTTCGTCCGATCGACTTCCTGGTGGCTGTCTCGATCGGCCGTGGCATCCGATATTTCGGTGAAGGGCTGCTGGCCCTCTGGTACGGCGAACGGGCGCTCGAATTCATGAAGGCGAACGCCCGGGCCGTCTCACTCTGGCTGCTCGCCGTCGTCGCGGTCGTGGCGATCGTCTGGATGTGGTGGTCCCGCCGGCGCGGGCGCGTTGACGCATCGGCTGGAAGCTCTGTATAATCAATCGTTTACAGCTTGACGATGCTCCCGGAAATCTCCATCGTGGTCCCCGTTCGCAACGAGTCGCCGAACGTGCGGCCGCTGTACATGGCGCTGACCACCGCGCTCGAGGCCTACGGACGCCCCTACGAAATCATCGTGATCGACGATGGAAGTAGCGATGACACGTTCACCCGGCTGGCCGAGCTCCAGGCGCAGGACCCCCGGCTCAGGGTGATCCGCTTCCGGCGCAACTTCGGCCAGACGGCGGCCTTTTCCGCCGGCTTCGCCCACACGCGGGGCGCCTTCATCGTCACGTGCGACGGTGACCTGCAAAACGATCCCAAGGACATCCCCGCCATGGTGGAGATTGCCCGTGGGGGTCCGGACATCGTCGCCGGATGGCGGAAGGACCGGAAGGATGCATTCTTGAGCCGCCGGCTCCCGTCGATCATCGCCAACGCGGTCATTTCCTTCGCGACCGGCGTCAAGCTGCACGACTACGGCTGCTCGCTCAAGGTGTTCCGCGCGGAAGTCGTCAAGTCGATGCGGTTGTACGGCGAGATGCATCGCTTTCTGCCGGCGATTGCCGCCGAACAGGGGGTCCAGATCGTCGAGCAGGTCGTCAACCACCACCCGCGCGTCCACGGTGTTTCCAAGTACGGCATCTCGCGCACGATTCGCGTCATCCTCGATCTCATGACCGTCAAGTTCCTCAGCACGTACTCCACTCGTCCGTTGCAGATGTTCGGTCCCGTCGGCCTCGCGATGGGGCTTGCCGGCACGCTCATCTGCGGCTACATGGTGTATTTGAAGTTCGCCTACAACCCTGGCATCGCCAACCGGCCGCTGCTGCAGCTCGGGGGGTTGCTGATTCTCTTCGGCGGCCAGCTGCTGATGATGGGACTGCTCGGGGAAATGCAGGCCCGCACGTACCACGAATCGCAGAACAAGCCGATCTACGTGATCCGGGAGATCCTTGAGGCCGAGATGCCCTCGCGCGAGCAGGAGAAAAGGAGGTCAAACCGTGTCTGGATCTCCTGACAGTCCAGGAATATTGCAGCGCGTCCTGCCGCTCGTGTTCGCGCTGATGCTGAGTGCCTGCGGCGGGAGCACGCCGACGCAGCCCTCGCAGCCGCCGGCGCCACCACCGCCGGTGCAGCCCCCGAACAACGTCGTTCCGACGATCGAATCGATCACGGCGCAGGGCCGCCGCCAGAGGCAACCGCCGCGATTCGCCGATCTGAAGGAAACGCTCGATGTCGTTGCGACGGTGCGCGATCCGGAGACGGCGGTCGAAGAACTGACGTACCAGTGGACCGCGACCGCCGGCACGTTCGAGGGTTCCGGCCGCACGGTGACCTGGATCGCGCCTGAAGCCGCCGCGACGCCGCTGAAGGTGACGCTCACCCTGAAAGTGGTCGAGAACTACGGGCATCCGGGTCAGCCAAAGAACTTCTCGCACGAGGTAACGGCGACGGTGGAGCTCGCGCTCCACGATTCCACGAACGAAGTGCGCCGGATGGCCGAACAGTTCCTGGTGGATTTTTCCGACACCAACATCAAGGACTGGCAATACATCATGCGCAATTTCAAGGCGGCCGCCTGCCCCAATCCGTCGGATGTCGAGGCAGAAAAGCAGGATGTCATCCGGCATTACACCGAGTTTCAGATGATCAGCTCGCGCATCGGGGACGGCAAGGTGACGGTGAATTTCGGGACGTTCTGTCCGTTCCGCGGCCGGTCGGGCGACGCGTGCGCGGTGGTTCCGGTGTACTGGGATTCGCAGAAGGTCGATGGCAGTCGCAGCGTTGCTCGAGGCGACGACTTCCTGGCCGCGGTGTATTCCACGAAGGACTCGCGCTGGTACCTCTGCTCCAGCGACTTCCAGCCGGCCGAGACTCTGTCGTCGTCTCATTTATTCTACGCGCGCTGAGTGCGACTCCTTCTGATTCTCACCGCCCTCGTACTGACGGGTGCTGCACGTCCGCAGCCTGGAATTCCCGGCACGCCGCAATTCCCGCTGCGCGTAGCGGGGACCGCTTTCGTCGACACCGCCGGCCAGCCGTTTCGCTGGCGCGGCATCACGGCGTTTCGTCTCGCTGAAATGATCGCCGGCGGCCGCGAAAAGGAGGCGGTCGCCTACCTCGACTGGGTCCGGAGCGAGCAGCTGACGGTCGTTCGAGTCCTGTTGACGGCGCAGCATCTCTTCAAGCTCACGCCCGAGGCGGGACGTGCTGCGCTGCCGCGGTTACTGGATCTTGCAAAGGAACGCGGGATTGCCGTCGAGGCCGTGGGGTTGGCCGATTCGAACGACATCGAGCTCGATTACGAGGCGCACATCCGGCACGTTGGACGCGTGGCGGATGAGAAGGGAAATGCCTTTGTCGAGATCGCGAATGAACCCGGGCATCACACCCAGGATGTGCGCCTCCACGATCCCGCCTTCGCGAAACGCCTTGCCGATCTGCTGCCCGAGCGACTGATCGTGGCGCTTGGCTCGGTGGAGTACGGCGAAGGCTACGCGGCCGGCGATTACGCGACGTTTCATTTTCCGCGCGGGCGGCAGCCATGGGACCACGTCCTCGCGTTGAGTGACGGCGCGCGTCGCGTCGTGGAGCTGAAGAGACCCATTGTGAGCGATGAGCCGATCGGCGCCGGCCCGGAATACAGCGCCGGCCGCCGCGATAACGAGCCCTCGCGATTTGCCGCGGCCGCGGCGTTGACGCGTTTTGCCGGGATGGCTGCGACGTTTCACTACGAAGGGGGACTGCAGGCGAAGATACCGGCTGGACGCGAAGCCGCCTGCCTGGCCGCGTGGCAAACGGGTCTCGCGCTCCTCGAGGACGTCACGATCGAAGGGGAGTTTCTCTCGGGGGCTCGGGCGGGCTCGGTGGTGGAGGCGAAGGCGCGCGGGGTCTTCGCGAGAATGTCGGGGCCACGCGCCGTGATCCTGCTCGTCGATCCGGCGCCAGCGGCGCCTCTCGAGCTGGCCCCGGGGTGGACGGACATTCGCCGCGCCGGTGTGCCGGGCGTGCAAATCGTCGTCGTCGAACGGCGCTGACCGGAAGCGATGATCAGCCCTGAAGGGCTGGACCACGGGCTAGCCGGCGACGCGTGCGCGTTTGGCGGGCGCTACAGGCTGCTGCCGGTTGCGCATCCGCCGCGCGAGGTCCTGCAGCGACTTGTCGAGGCGGGACTCCTGCTTGCTCTGCACGAGATTCGAGAACAGACGGACGACCCGCCACGGTCGCGCCGTGTACTGCACACCGTAGAAGGTCAGGAACCCGAGCACTCGATAGGTGTTGAGGATGCGCGGGGTCACGCCGTCACTGTAGGAAATCGACGACGAGAAATCCTTGTAGGCACAGAGCCCCAGGAAATAGTCGTCCGACAGTTCGGGGATCTTTCCAGTTTTTCGCAGCTGATGGTAAAGCTCTGAACCGGGGTAGGGCGAAAAGAGCGAGATGCTCATGTCGTGCACGCCCGCGAACCCCATGCGGGCGAGGAAGCGGACGGTCTGCCCGAGCTCCTTCCGCGATTCATCCGGGAAGCCCATGATGATGTTCAGCTTCACGTTCAACCCGTTGCGGACGGCGCCCAGCACCGACGCTTCGAGCCGATCGAGCTTCACGACTTTCTTGATCCGCTTGAGCACTTCCGGCGAGCCGCTCTCGGGCGCGTAACTCATGTTCCGGCAGCCCGACTCGTAGAGCAGATGACAGACTTCTTCGTCGATCGCCTCTGAGCGCGTGCCGCTCGGCAGCTGCCACGTGAACTTCAGCTTGCGCTCGAGGATCTTGCGGGTGAAATCGATGATCCAGCTTCTCTTGACGATCGCCGTCAGATCGTAGAAGTCGAAGTTGGTCGCGCCGTACCGTTCCTGGTATGACTGGATCTCGTTCAGTACATCGTCGGGATCGCGCGCGTACCACCGCGTGGTCCACATCTCCGGGTTCGAACAGAAGGTGCACTGGTAGGGGCACCCGCGGGTCGCGAGGATCGGCATGCTGCGGCCGAGATCCACTCCGTAACCCAGACCGTGGTCGAGATACTTGTCGAGCGGCACCAGGTCCCACGCAGGCCAGGGGATGTCATCCAGGTTGCGGATGCGCGTCCGCGAACCTGTGGACTTGTGCGCCCCTTCGGTCCTGATGAGCAGACCCGGGATACCGTCGAGTGGGGTTTTGTTCGCGACGGCGTTCGCCAGATCGACGATCGTTTCTTCCCCCTCGCCAATCACGCACACGTCAACTTCGGGTGTGGAGTCCAGGGTAAAGGCCGCCGTGGCTGTGATGTGCTCTCCGCCGGCGGTGATCGGAATGTGGGGGAAGCGCTGGCGGACCATCCGGATCATGCGGCGGATCTCCGGCCAGTCCTGCGAGAACATGCAGCTCACGCCAATCAGCTCAGTGACGGGCTGAATCAGATCCACGATCTCCTCGCTGCGGAGGCCGATCGCCATCACCTTGTTGTCGAACAGCGGTGTCACCTGGAACGGGTTCTCTCCGAGACCGTCCACGATGCGCGGCGTGTGCCCGGCCTGGCGCAGGCTTGCCGCGAGGTACGCGGGCCCGATTGGAGGCGTCAGCGGCCCCGAGTCCGACCACGTCGGTACGAGCAGGGGCGGTCGAAGGAGGGTAACTATTGCCATTCTTTTTTTGCCTGTCCGGGGATTATCGCGGGTCCTCCAGTTTAGCACGCGCTCAGCCGCGGGGCGTCTCCCGCGCAAAGACGAATACACGCGGGTGGTCGAACAAACGGAATGTCAGCTCGGCCGCATCGTCGTCAATATCGATCCCCGCGAGTCGCGGATAGACCTTGAAACTCCGCATCAATTTGAAGCCCAGCCGGCCGGCGAACAGGTCGTCGTAATACTGCTTGACGACGCCGTGCTCGCTTGCCGGGAGGTGCCGGTAGAACTGAAGGAATGTATCGTCCATGACGATGTAGTCCGCCCGGGCGACGCGTTGCAGGATGTATTGGCGCTTTTCCTCCCGGGAGGGTCGGGGGTCGTAGAGATACCGATAGGTGTCGAGCGCGAATAGCTGGTAGTAATCGTTTCGCTCGCTGTCTTTCCCCCACAGGACGTAGTCGATATTGAAATCGGGCGCCGTCAGGTAGCTGCCCATCGGCGGAGTGTTGTGCGATGGCTCGATGAGGATCCGGGATCCCGGGGGGACGCGATTGAGCAGGTACTGCGATGCGACGAGGCGGCTGTCCGGCTTGACGAAGACGTTCATGTATGCGGCGGCGTAGAGCACCGTCACCGCAACGACAACCGCTGTCGCGACGGCGCCCGCGCGCCGCCAGGCGGGGAGCCGGAGGAGGTCCGCGCTGAATGCTCCTGCAACCACTGCGAGTGCGGGGACCAGCGGCACTGCGTAGCGCGCGAAGGGAAGGATGGTGCGGCCCGCGACGATGTAGTAGACGATCGGAAATGCCGCCGCCATGAGAGCGAGCCGGTCGCGCCTCCAGAGGAGCCAGACGACGCCGGCGAGCGCCCACAGTTCAAACGCGGGACCGAGCCCCCACCACAGCAGGTTTGTGAACCAGAACGCCCTCGGTTGGATATTCGTGAATTGCGCGCCCCAGATGGCCCGGATCTCGCCGGTCATGGGTCCCGTCACGAGCTCACCGATCCCTGCGACCGCTTTGTTGAACTCGAGCCAGACGAACGGATCCAGCAGAAGGAAGGTCGCGCCCCCGACAACACCGGGAATTGCGCCTTTCGCTACCCAGTGCGCCCATGTGCGCCAGCCAGTAGCGCGCGCCGGACGCCCCGGCGCCATCACGTGGGCCACCAGCGTGAGCGGCAGAAGGAAGGCGGCGCTGTACTTACAGGCGATGGCCGCGCCGATCGCGAGGCCGGCGTAAACGTAAGCGCGAACCCTTCCGCTGTCGGCCACGTGCATGAGGAACAGCCAGGCAAGGATGCTGAAGAACGTGAGCGAGATATCGACGCTGAAAAAATGGGAGTCCCGCAGGTGCAATACGCCGGCTGCAGTCAGCGTCGCCCCGAGAAGACCCGAGACGCGACCGCTGACGCGCTCCGCGATGAGATAAACGAGCGGGATCGTGGCCGTACCGAGGGCCGCTGAAATGGAACGTCCGAGGACCATGAAGATCACGCCGTCGTGTTTCAGCGCCACGTTCAGCGGGTGAGCGATGCGCTCGTAGGTTTCGAGCACGCCGATCAGGAAGTACATCGGCAGCGGCGAGTACATGAAGAACTTCGCCGAGTTCGCGGCTTCGAAGAAATCCGCGCGGATCGCCAGCGCGCCGGCAAAGACGAAATGCTCGTCGATGTGGAAGTGATAGTAGGGAGCGCCCCAGGCGACGCCGTAAAAGCGAACCGCGGCGCCCGCGGCGGTGATGAGCGAGAGGAGCAGGAGCGCGCGCTCTCGCGACAGCGCAGTCATCGGCGTCTCGCCGCGGCCGTTAAAAAATGTTGCGCCAGAACGACCACAGATACGCCCACCAGAGTTTCCAGACGACCACTTTGGAGGTACCCCACCGGCGCTCGTACTCGTGACTGGCGATCTCCGAGACGCGATAACCGCGCTTGAGCGCGCGCATCAGCATCTCCTGTTCGATCGTCGTGAGATTCGACCGGAGGTCGAGCGCCTTGCCGACGTCGCGCCGGATCGCGCGAAAGCCGTTCTGAC
>JACDCA010000348.1 GCA_013694635.1 Acidobacteriota bacterium
GTCCATCTCGCTGCGGATCCGCTTCACCTCGGCCTGGCCGATGTCGTGGATCTGCTGCGGTGTCAGGGACGTCGTCGTGTGCCACCGGACGTTGTACGCGTACATCGCCGGGCCGTTGGGAAGCGACGGCGCGGCGGTCGACTGCCGGCACGCGGGAAGATAGCGCTCGACGAGAAATCCGTGCAGCTTCTGGAACGCGGGGCGCGCCGAGCTTTCGTACGCGGCGGTCGCGCGCGCCGTGAGCCCGGCACGCTCCCCCTCCCCGACCGTCGCGGGCCACTGCGAAAACGGCGCAAGCAGGGGGCTCTGCTTCGAATCCGCGACGATCTGGCCCGAGACCTGACCGGGAAGGTCTCGCACCGCGATTGACGGAGGTGTCATCCCCGCGGAGAGACCTTGTTCCATGAGAACGATCGTCTGGTCGACGAGCGGACCGATCGCCTGCAGCCGGGCGATGATGTTCTCGTAATCTTCGCGCGTGACCGCCGGCATCGCGCCGATCACGCGGGGGACGTCCTGCTGAATCCCTTCCAGCTGGTTGACCGGCATCATCAGGTTGTGCGGAATGACGCCGCGGACGGGTATGGCGTCGTTGTGGAACTGCAGGCCGTCCACGGCCGTCTGGACCAGCTCGCGATACAGGTCGTAATTGACCTGGTTCTCCGCCTCGAGCCTGCCGCGGTCGAGGGACGCCAGTCGCTCGAGACTTTTCCTGACATACGCCGCCCGGCCATCGATGGCCGCCGGAGAGTAGTCCGTCCAGCGCGTGTTCTGTCCCGGATAGCCGGCGAACGTGGCGAACTCGGGGTACTGGGTCATCCAGTACTTCCAGTCCTCCTCGAGTTGCACGCGGAATAAGTCGTCTTGTTGGGTCACAGGTGTCTTGCGTGAGCAGGCCGCGGTGAAAGCAACGAGCAGCACCAGCGCGAACGACGTCGCCTTACGCATGCGCGCAATTCTGTCACGGGCAGACGGCGTGTGGGTTCAGAGCCCGTCGAACCTGGATGCCGTCGGCCGAACCGCAGACCACTCCCTCAGTGGACGTTGCGAGATTCGCCGCGACGAGCGCTAATCTCATAGCGGTCTTCTGGGACAAACGATGACTGAAACGGAATACGTTCTCGGTACGCATGACGAAGAGATCGCGCGCCTCGGCCTTCAGCACCGCGTGTGGCTGGCGCACGCAACTGCTGCATGGGGACGAGCTGGATTTGCAGAGGGACAGACGATCATCGATCTGGGAGCGGGGCCAGGCTATGCGACGATCGAGCTCGCGCGTCTCGTTGGGCCGCAGGGGCGGGTGATTGCGATCGAACGCTCGCGGCGCTTCCTCGATCACCTCGAGTCCGAGCGCGCACGGCTGGGACTCTCACACATCGACGTCATCGAAGCGGATCTGGACCGGGGTCTCGACCTGCGTTTCGCGGCTGACGGATTGTGGTGCCGCTGGGTCGTCGCGTTCGTCCGCGATCCGCGTCAGGTCATCTCCGGACTGCGCGGCATACTCCGCGAAGGGGCGCGAGTCGCCTTTCACGAGTACGGTGAGTACAAGACGTGACGGCTGCTGCCGGACAGTCCCGAACTGAACGAATCCGTCGACGTCGTGATCGCCAGCTGGCGGGCGGACGGCGGCGAGCCGGACGGCGGCCGGGCGATCCCCGGGTGGCTGCAGGCGTCTGGCTTCACGGTTGAATCGGTGAAGCCGATCATCGAAGTCGTCACGCCGTCCGACTTCATGTGGCAGTGGCCGCGCGCGTTCGTGAAGAACGGTACGGAGCGGCTGCAGGCGCTCGGCGCCCTCGATGCCGCGCGCGCTCAGCGGATCCGCGATGCGTTCGACGAAGCCGAGAACACTCCCGGCACCCGATTGGTGACTCCGCTCGTGCTGGAAACCATCGCCCGGGCGAATTAACGGGTATCGCTGAGCCCGTACGGAGCGCCGCTCTTGGCGACGTCGAATTCGCGAGATTTCCCACGCGGAATGCTGAGCGATACCCACTCAGCTCCAGCGTAGTGTTTGCACAACAGCACCATCTGACCCACGTGCGCGGCGTAGTGCGTCACCTGCCGTTGAATCGCCTCGAGCACCGTGTGGGATTCGCTTCTGATCGTCACGGCCTTCATCAGGTCGCCCGGGCCGAGCGACTGCACCGCGCCGAATACGCGCGACCAGCCGTCTTCCCACACCTCCATGACTCGCGCGCGTGTCTCCTGCTGCGCAAGCTCGAACTCCGTGTCGCGGTCCCGGTCCGGCTTTTCGCCGTCGCTGGTCAGGAAGTCGGTCCACCGCGACCGCATATTCCCCGCCACGTGTTTCATGATCAGCGCGATGCTGTTTTCCTCGGTCCCGAGAGCTGCAAAGAACGCGTCGTCGCCAATCTGTGCCGTGGCCCGTTCGGCCTGGGTTTTGAGCTTCCGCAGCTGCAGCAGCGTGTCGTCAAGAAAATGCTGCTCGATCATCGCGTCGGGGCCCTCCTACGCGGATTTTCGCATAAGGCGAGGGCATCCCGATGGCCAGGCGGCAAATGGCACCGGACCCCGGCGGAGAACGATCGGCGACTAGCGCGACGTCATCATCCAGACGGCCCAGGAGCCCGAGCGTCGACTGTGGTACGCCACGCGACGGCCGTCGGCGGACCAGGTGAACTCCTCCGCCGAGGCATCATCGAGGATGCGGCGCATGCGCTCGCTGGCGAGATCGAGCATCCATATGCCATCGCCGCGCACCTGGAAGATGATGTTGTTGCCGTCGGGCGATACGGCGGGCGTCCGCACGAGCGATCGCGCGATGGGGGAGTTGAGGATGCGGACAGGACCGCCCCCAAGCGACCGGACGATCAAGCGATCCTCATGGCTGTAGGCGATGCGGTCGCCGCCGGGAAACCACGCGGCGCCCCACGGTTGTCCATAAGGATGCGAGGTGATCCGCGCGGCAGCGCCGGTGGCGACGTCAACCGTCCAGATATTCCAGACGCGAGGCCGTCCAGACTCGGAGCGGACGAACGCCAGCCGTTGGCCATTGGGTGACCAGCTGGGGACGGCCGCGAATCCTTTTCCGCTGACGCGACGCGCCCCGCGCCCATTTGCGTCCGCGACGTAAACGCCGCGCTCCCCATCCCGATCGGAGTCGAAGGCTATCGACCGGCCGTCGGGCGAAGGCCGCGGGTGGAAGTTACTTCCGCGATCGTCCACCACCGTGGTGACCCGCAGGACGCCGCCGTCGCTGCCGGTATCGGCGCGCATGATGGCGCTTCTGGGTCCCGTGCCCGAGTGATAGAACATCGCCGACGCCGCTCTGGCAAACGTGGGGGAGAAAGCGCGGGTTGGCAAAATCTCCATGGCAGTGACAACCCCGCTCTCTCTCTGCACTCCGGCCGGCGGCGTCGACCTCGCCGGCAATTCGTCCACGGCAACCGGATTCACGCCATCAGCGCGGTTGGTATCTGGGATGGAAGCGACTTGGGGTGGCTGATCAGCCGGCGTGCGCCGGGATCCGAAAACGGCAGCCGCTAACACGACGATCGCGACCGCACCGGCCAACGCGACGCGCACCCCGAGCGGCTCGCCCAGCCGCTGTGCGGCAGGCTGCCGCCGGTCCCGGGCGGGCCTGAGGGTCACGACCAGCGGCGGAGAGTGCTCGGTGCTGAACTCCGAAAGACCGCCAGCGTCATCGGCGCTGTCCAGATCGGCGAGCGAATTCGCCACAGCGACGAGCGCGCGCACGATTGCCGGCAGATCCGGCGCCGCGAACGGCGTCAGCGCTTGCGCGAATTGTTCAAGCGATGTGAACGTTGATTCGTCGCGCGAATAGGATCGGGCGAGGATCAGGCGAAATGCCGCCGGAGCGATGACATCCGCACTTGCCCGGGACAGCAGCACCTCGAGCAGGCGCGCAGCGCGCTGCACGTCCGTCCCGAGCGCGACCGGACCCTCGACTGCAATCGTGCCATCGCTGCTCAGCCGGATACTGTGTGCAGACGGCACCCCTGGAAGCTCTGCGCGTGCCGCGCGGAGCATGAGGTCAGTGGCGATAGCTACAGCGTCCGCATGCTGCATGCGAACGCCAGCCGTACAAAGCTCGTCCAGAGAAATCCGGGAGTAACGATGAGGCATGACGTCGCAACACTTTGCGACTTTCCTGCCACGTCGAAAAGGACGGAACGTGGCTGCTTACGGGGGAAAACAGCCCCGGAGGTTACGATCGGCGCGTGCTGCTGTGCCGGTCACAGTCCATCCCGTCCTCAGCCGCGGACGTCTGATCAGTATTGAAGCGCAAAAAGTAAAGGCCGGCTAAAGCCGCTTGATCGCCTCCTGCGCGTCGGTGGTGATCTTCTTCGCCGGCGGCTCGGGCTTTTTCTTGCGGTCCTTCAGGTGCTCTTCCATCTTGAGGCGCGGGACGCCTTTGGTCAGCCAGTCGGGCGCCGGGGCTCCCTTCAGGTGGTGATCGAAGAACTCCTTCATGCGGACGGTGTAGTCACGCTGGTTCGGGCGCCGCGCGAGACCGTGGTTCTCTCCGGTGTACTCGAGCATAATCACCGGCTTGCCGAGACGGCGCAGCGTGTTGAAGTACTCGACACCCTGGGTGAAGTCGACGGCGCCGTCCTTGTCGTTGTGCAGGATCATCAGCGGCGTCTTCACGTTCTTCGCGAAGAAAACCGGTGAGTTGCGGTAGTAGGCGTCGTAGTTGTCCCAGTACCCGCCCTTGAACCGCCCCTGGCTGCTCTCGAAGATCGCGCCGTTGCCTCCGCCCGTGTTCTTGTAGACCAGCGAATACATGCTGATCATGTTCGTGAGCGGCGCTCCGGCGACCGCGGCCGCGAAAATGTCGGTCTGCGTCACGAGGAACGACGTCTGATAGCCGCCCCACGAATGCCCGGTGATCCCGACCTTCTTCGCATCGACGATCCCGGTGGCAATCGCCGCCTTGACGGCCGGCACCATGCACCACACGGCGGACATCCCCGGATCGTTCACCTTGTAGACGATGTCGGGGATGAGCACGGCGTATCCGTTGTTGGTATAGACGGAGCGGTTGAACCCGCTCGAGCTCGGGGGCGCGAACGTGTTCGCAGTCTGCGACATGCGCTCGTAGAAATTCACGAGCGTCGGATACGCCTTTCCCTTCTCGTAGTTGGCTGGCAGGTAGAGTGCCGCCTGCAGCTTGTCGCCCTTGTCGCAGGTGTAGTTCACGAGCTGCACCCCAGGCGTCCAGTGGAACTCGGCGACATGCGGCCGCATGTCGGTCACGCGCTTGCCTTCGCCAAGCTTCGTGTCGGTCGCGTAATAATCCGGCGGCTCGACGGCCGTCTCCTTCGTATAGAGAACGATGTCTGCCTTTTCCGCCTTCGTCACGCGCCCGTACGACGCATCGCCCGAGAGGACGTTCGTGATCCCCGACTTGCCGGGATCCAGGCGCCCGATGCCGCCTTTTTTCGTCCACTCGCCGTAGACGGTGAAGTACTGCGGCTTCGAGAGATCGATGCCGTCGGCACGCTCCTCGATCGGCTCGAGCGGGATCCGCCCGCGATACCGGGTCGCATCCTTCCTGCCGTTGACGGTGAGGTTCACCGGCTTCCCACCGTCTGCCGGAATCTGCCAGATGTCCCAGTTGTCGCTGATCAGGACCGACTTGTTGTCCTTCGTCCATCCCATCGGCTGCGTCGGCGGATCGACCACGTTGACGTCGCTCTCGGTGTTGATGAACGACACCGGCGCAC
>JACDCA010000502.1 GCA_013694635.1 Acidobacteriota bacterium
CATCTTCACCGACACGGAGACGTCCAACTGGAGCTGGGACGACACGGCCAAGGCGTATTACTGGCACCGGTTCTTCCATCACCAGCCCGATCTGAACTTCGACAATCCCGCCGTGCTCGAAGCGATCATCCAGGTGATGCAGTTCTGGCTCGACCGTGGCGTCGACGGGCTTCGGCTCGATGCGGTGCCATACCTGATCGAGCGCGAGGGCACCATCTGCGAGAACCTGGAGGAGACGCACGACGTCCTGAAACGGATTCGGGCGGCGCTCGACGCCCGCTATCCCGACCGGATGCTGCTTGCCGAGGCCAACCAGTGGCCCGCCGACGTCCGCCCGTACTTCGGTGACGGCGACGAATGCCACATGGCCTTCCACTTCCCGCTGATGCCCAGGATGTTCATGGCGGTCAGGCAGGAGGACCGGCATCCGATCGTCGAGATCCTCCGGCAGACCCCGGACATTCCCGAGGTGTGTCAGTGGGCGATGTTCCTGCGGAACCACGACGAGCTGACGCTCGAGATGGTGACCGACGAAGAGCGCGACTACATGTACCAGGCGTACGCGGCGGACCCGAAGATGCGGATCAACGTCGGCATCCGCCGCAGGCTGGCGCCGCTGCTGGAGAACAGCCGACCGCGAATCGAGCTCCTGAACGGGCTGCTGATGTCGATGCCGGGGACCCCGATCATCTACTACGGCGACGAGATCGGGATGGGCGACAACATCTATCTCGGGGACCGCAACGGCGTGCGGACGCCGATGCAATGGACCAGCGACCGTAACGGCGGCTTCTCGCGGGCGGATCCGGCGCGCCTCTTCGCACCGCCGATCATGGATTCAGTCTACGGCTTCGAGGCGATCAACGTCGAGGCGCAGGAGCGGTCACCCTTTTCGCTCCTGAACTGGATGAAGCGGATGATCGGTCTGCGCGAGCAGACACAGGTGTTCTCGCGCGGATCCATCGAGTTCCTGCCGGCGCGGAATCGAAAGGTGCTCGCGTTCGTGCGAAAGCACAAGGACGAAACGATCCTCTGCGTCGCCAACCTCGCGAGAAGCGTGCAGCCGGTCGAGCTCGATCTGTCGCGGTTCAAGGGCATGGTGCCGATCGAGATGCTCGGCACCACGGAGTTCCCGCGGATCGGCGAGCTCCCCTACTTCCTGACACTCGGCGCGTACGCCTTTTACTGGTTCCGCCTGCAGCAGGCGCCGGCGCCGATTGCAACCCGTGTCGCTCCGGAGACCGCCCCGGAGGTCATCGAGCTGCCGGGTCTCTTTATGGGCGCAGCCTGGGACACGCTCCTCGACGGCAACGTCCGGACCCTCATCGAACGTGACCTGCTGGCAAGCTTTCTTCAGCGCCAACGATGGTTCGGGGGAAAGGCGCGCATCCTGCGGAGCGCGCGCTTCGTCGACTGGGGCCTGCTGCGGCGATCCCCGCAGCCCCTCTTTCTCACGATCGTGCAGGCGGAGTTCGCCGACGGAGGACGCGACAATTACTTCGTGCCGCTGACCATCAACACGCACGCCGAGACGGGCTGGGTCGAAGAGCGGCACGGTCACGCCGTGCTCGCCAACATCACAGGAGCCCGCAAAGGAGTGCTGTTCGACGGCTGGCTCGACGACCGCTTCGCGCGCATCCTGCTGGAAGCGGCCGAGCACCGCGAACAGATCAAGACCCGCCGCGGCAGCATCCGGGCGGTGCAGACGCCGTCGTTTGCCGCATGGCGTGGCGAAGGTGACCTGCCTCCCCGCCGCGCCCGAGGGGACCAGAGCAACACGTCGCTCATCTACGGCGATCGCCTCATCCTCAAACTGTTTCGCCGCATCGAGCCGGGCGTCAACCCCGACTTCGAGATCGGCCGCCATCTGACGACGCGGGTGGGATTCAGTCGCGTGCCCGCGGTCCTCGGCGCGCTCGAGCTCGAAAGCAGCGGCGAAGCGAGCTCCACGCTCGCCATGCTGCAGCAGTTCGTCGAGGGGCAGGCCGACGGCTGGACGCATGCGACCGACGAAGCGGGCCGATTCTATGAAGCGGTCGAGAACCGCCCTGTGCCTCGCATGGCGACGGCGTTGTCATACGCCGAGCTCATTGCCGCGCCGATCCCTCCCGTAGTGGCGGACACGATCGGAGGGTACCTCCGGACCGCGGAAACGCTGGGGCGCCGCACCGGCGAGATGCACCTGGCGCTCGCCTCTGATGCCAGCGATCCCGCTTTTGCGCCGGAACCGTTCACAGCCAACGACCTCAAGGCGATCAGCACGGATGCCGTCGCCCAGGCCCAGCTTGCGCTCGAGACACTCGAGCGCCTCAACACCGGTTTCGAGCTCGTGAACGAGCGTGGCGCGCTGCTGGAGCGGGTCCACCACCGGCAGCCGCTCGAGTTCGCGTCATCCAAGATTCGCGTGCACGGCGATTACCACCTCGGGCAGGTGTTGTGGGCGGAAGGGGACTTCTACATCCTCGACTTCGAGGGAGAACCCGCGCGCCCACTGGTGCAGCGCCGGACGAAGCAATCGCCGCTCAAAGACGTCGCGGGGATGGTCCGGTCGTTCAGCTACGCGGCGTTCGCCGCCCTGTTCGCGCACACGGCGTCGCGGCCGGCCTCGTTCGAGGCGCTCGCGCCGTGGGCGAGTGCGTGGGAGACGTGGACGACCGCTGCGTTCCTGCGTGTGTATTTCGCCACGGTCGAGGGGGCGCTGTTCATTCCGCGCGAGATCACCCAGCGTGACGAGCTGCTGCGGTTCTTCGTGCTCGACAAGGCGCTGTACGAATTGAATTACGAGCTGAACAACCGTCCGCACTGGCTGCGTATTCCGCTCACCGGCATCATGGAGATACTTGGACAGCCAAGGGCTGGACTACGACTGGCATAGTCCCTGGACTACGACTGCGTAGTCCAGGGCTTTAACCCTGATTAGACATGTCGGCCAATCGCGATCGCAACCGACCGTCGCACGTGCCGGTATCGACATACCGGCTACAGCTGCACGCCGCCTTTACGCTGCGCGATGCCGCACACGTCATCCCCTTCCTCGACCGGCTCGGCATCAGCACCTGCTACACGGCACCGTATTTCACCGCCGCCCCCGGCAGTACGCATGGCTACGACG
>JACDCA010000520.1 GCA_013694635.1 Acidobacteriota bacterium
GGACCGAAGCACCTGGTGAGCCTCACCGCGCTGATCGTGCTGCTCATCGCCGGCATCGCGGTGGTCGGCTTCTTCGCGTTCAAACGCAGCAAAGCCGATTCGCAGACGGCAGCCGCTCCGCCCGTGACGTCTGAACCAGCGGGAGGTGCCGCTGCGCAGCCGGATCAACAACCGGCCGTCACTGAAGCGCAGCCGCCGACTCCGGCGCCGGCCGAGGTAACGCCTGCGATCGTTCCTCCGCCCACGCCCCCTCCGACCAAGCCGGCAACGCCGAGCGCTGCCGCACAGGCAGGTGCGGCAGCCAGGAAAGCGAAGGCCGCTGCCGCGAAAGTAGTTCCTGAAGCGGTGGTGGTGGCGCCGGTCGAACCTGCGCCCCCCCCGGTCGTCGAACCTCCGCCGCCGCCGAAACCGGAAGTGCCGCCGGTGACCTTCAAGGACGTGCGTGTGCTCGTGTTACAAGGCGATTCGATGCGCGAGCGTGAGGCCGTCCTGACGCTCGCGGGGGATCATCTGTCGGTGAGCGACCGTTCCGGCAAGGCGCAGATTCTTTCGCTGCCGTACGCATCAATCCAGCAGGCCTACTATTCGCGGTCCAAGCAACCACGGTGGAAGTCGCCTGATGGAAAGGGAGAAGCCGCGTCGGTCGACCTGGGAAAAATGGGTTTCTTCCGCGGCGAACGCAACTGGGTGATTCTCACGACGCAGGGCGCTCCCATCTTCATCCGCTTCGAGGATTCGGCGCTGAAGACTGTGTTACCCGCCATCCAGGAGCGGATCGGCATGAAGATCCAGCGGTGAGATGACGGGTTACGGCGTCATCCTCCTCGCGCTGCTCCTTTCCTTGGGCCTCAATGGGCAGTCGTCGCCGCCCTCTCGAGCCGCCCCACTCCAAGCCCCCAGTACCGACGCGCAGCGATGCGCGGCGCTGCTGAGTGCAGATTTCGAGGGGGTGCCCGACGCGCCGGCGCGCGTCACGAGTGCCCGTCTGGTGGAGGTTCCCGCGGCGGATCCGCAATCCCCCGGAGCCCTCCTCGCGACAAGCCCGATCAAGCAGTACTGCCAGGTGCTCGGCTATGTGGCGCCGCAGAACAAGTTCGAGCTGCGGCTGCCGCTTGCTGCGCAATGGAACCAGCGATTCCATCTCGCGCCTTGCGCCGGTTTCTGCGGCGGAATAAACGGCGCCTTCTGCAACGAATCACTCGCGAGGGGATACGCATCGGTCACCGGCAACGGAGGGCACGACGGACGGTTCGGATTCGACGGCGTCTGGGCCGCCAACAGTCCGAACCTGCAGGAGGACTTCGCGTGGCGGCACAATCACGTCATCACGCTCGCGGCCAAGGCGATCACCACGAAGTTCTACGGGCAGCCGATCGCGCGCTCCTACATGTCCGGATGCTCGAAGGGCGGTCATGCCGTGCTGATGGAGGCGCAGCGCTTTCCGGACGATTTCGACGGCCTCCTGGCCAGCGCTCCTGTCTACGACCTGACGGGCCGGGTGATCGCGGGCGCGTGGTGGGCGCAGGCGGTGGCGGATGAACAGCGCGGCTCCGTCCTCAATAGCGCTGTGGCGGAGGTCGTTCAGAAGTCGGTGTTGTCGCGATGTGGCGCGCAAGCGGGTGTGGACGACGGGTTTGTCAGCGATCCCGCAGGCTGCGACTGGCGTCCCGAGATGGCCGCGTGTCCGGTCACGAAGACCGGATCCGGATGCCTGACTCCCCGACAGGTCGACGCCGTCAAGCGGATCATGAAACCGGCGGTGAACTCAAAGGGACAGGTGACGTACGCGTACGCTGACATCGCCGGCACGGCGACGGGATGGGAAGGATGGCACTACGGGCGCGGCGCAAACCCCTCGGCGCCCGGCGCGTACGCCAACTACATTCTCCACCATCAGTTCATGAAGTACATGGCTGACGCGACCATCCGCGACGACATTGACCCACTGAAGTTCGATTTCGATCGCGGTCCCGCGTCGCTGGCACGCGCGAGAAAGCTCTACGACGCGACGTCGCACGACCTTCGCGCGTTCAAGGCGCGCGGGGGCAAGCTGCTGATGTGGCACGGCCTTTCGGACGCCTCGATCATCGCCACATCGTCAGTGGGCTATTACGAAGGTGTAGAAAAGCTGATGGGGGGTCGCGCGCAGACGCAGGACTTCTTCCGGTTGTTTCTGATCCCGGGCGTCCATCATTGCTCTGGCGGGCCCGGGCTCAGCGACTTCGATGCTCTGACGCTGCTCGAGAACTGGGTCGAGAGAGGTCAACCGCCGGACGTGATGATTGCGAGTCGTAAAGTGAACGGCGTCGCCGAGCGGACGCGCCCTATCTATCCGTACCCACTACTCCCCCGCTACTCGGGCCAGGGAGATGCGAAGCTGGCGTCCAGCTTCGTGCCGTTCGACCCGAAGCGCAAGTAGGAATTTGACCGGCGGTCGCCACGGTCGAGACGGGGTACTGCGAATTTCAGACGGCGATCATCCGTGAGCGTCAGGTGTACTGGAACAATCTCGCTCCGCTGCTGCCGAGTAATCCGGTGCTGGGGGGGAAACGCCGCCCGGCGCGCCGGCAAGCGATCCTTTCGTCTATTGCGTAAGGTGAGATGACACTCCTGGCTGCCGAGCCGTCGCGAACCTCCGGAAGAAACTGTTGTCCTTCCAGCGCGGCTTCGCGGCATGGTTCGCGACCTCCGCCGACAGCGAAGCAATCAGCCGCGTGAACGTCGCGGCCGCGCCCAGATCCATCGGCTGCTGCAGATCGTCAGAGGGCGCGTGGTAACGCTGCTTCGTCCATACGGCGTCGCTCTCCGCCGCGGGCGATCCCGGTTCGAAGCCGACCTTCAGCGCCAGAGCGGGGATCCCCTGCCTGATGAAGCTGTACTGGTCGGAGCGAGTAAACCGATTGCGTTCCGGCTGCGGGTCGGCATTCACGCCGAGACCCATTCGCGTGGCCACGTCGCGCACGCGGTCGCCAAGATCCGACTCGTCGAGCCCGAGCACCATCACGGACTTCATCGGGAACAACGGCAGGAACATGTCCATGTTGATGTTCGCGACGATGGTGGACTTCGGCACGGTCGGCTCCCCGGCGAAGTAGCGCGAGCCAAGCAGGCCGTGCTCTTCCCCTGTGACCGCCACGAACAGCACCGACCGCTTCGGCCGCGGCTGGGACTCAGCGAGCCTCCGCGCG
This sequence comes from Acidobacteriota bacterium, assembly GCA_013694635.1. Lineage (GTDB taxonomy): Bacteria > Acidobacteriota > Vicinamibacteria > Vicinamibacterales > 2-12-FULL-66-21 > JACDCA01. The sequence goes on from JACDCA010000520.1 coordinate 3,189, forward strand.
ACTTCGAGTAAAGTCGCGATCCCGGAGGCGTTGTCCATGGCGCCGTTGTAGATGCGATCGCCATTCACGGGCGCGCCGACACCAAGGTGATCCAGGTGCGCCGTCAGGACGACATGCTCAGGTGCGAGTGTCGGGTCGCTCCCCGGCAGGAGCGCCACGATGTTCTCGGACTGGAGACTCGTCGAGTCGAGCGTCACGCGCGCTCGGAGCGACACCGGCAGCCCGAAGCGCGGCAGCGGCTTTTTCGCGTCGACCAGCGCCAGCAGGTCGGCCAGCGTATGGCCGGATCCTGCGAACAGCCGTTCGGCGCGTGTCGGATTCACCGTCGCGCTGACCTGCATGCCCGTGAGGTCGTTCAAGCGAGGATCGGTAAGCATCATCACCGGATTCAGCCGGTTGGCCGCCGTCCGCTCCCACGGCTGTTCCATCGCCTTTGGATTGGGGATTGAAATGGCGCCGATCGCACCCGCGGCCCTCAGCGCACTCCAGCGAACGGCCGCATGCTGATAGTGGGCGACCAGCGGGCCGCTGATGGCGGCCGGGGTTCCACCGATGTAGACCGCCACCTTCCCCGCCAGGTCCAGGCCCGCGAGATCGTTATGGCCAACGTCCGGCGCTGACAGTCCGTAGCCGGCGAAGACGAGTGGTGCCTCGACGGACGGCTTGAGCTCCGCCCGGAGGTTGATCGTGATGTCGGATCCGAACTGGAGCACATCCTCGTTGCCGTCACGCACAAGTACCACACGCGATTGGTCCTCGAGAATGCGTCGCTGCGAGAATGAGACGCTCTGAAGGAAACCCTTCGAACCGGCCGGCTTCAATCCCGCCTTTTCGAAATGAGAGACGACGTAGGCTGCCGCCTTGCGGTAGCCCTCACTGCCCGTCTGGCGGCCTTCGAGCGCGTCATCGGCAAGGACCGTGACGTGCCGCAGCCATCGCGTCTCGTCGTCATTGGCCGGCTTCGGTCCCTGCGCGACTCCGAGCGTCGCGACGAGCGCAGAAACGGCGCCAGCACTTCGGAGGCTGGTGGTAACTGTCATGCCTTGATCATAGTAGGTTCATCTGACGTACGCGTTTACAGGAGATAAAGAGATCAAGAGTCACAGAGCTGCGATATCGGGCGGTCGCCCCTCTTACGTATCCTGGCCTCCTGGTCTCCTGTGAGAGAACCTATAGATGTCGGCGGTGGTGCAAGTATTGATGCCGAGTGGTCCGGTTGTGAACGCGGCGGTGCCGAACGTCAGTCGTAGAGGAGGAACGGCCGCCGGCGTTCACGGAACGCCGCTGCTTCCCGATCCCATTGCTCGAGAAGTGCCGGAAGGGTTCCGCCGTCGATGGCCAATCTGACTTTGTCAGACCCCGTCAACCTGTCGATCGACTTACCCCACGCGAACTCTTTCCGATGCTGCCGCCGGATTTCGTCGATCAGCAGCAGCGACGCGCGCACGGGCCGGTAGGCTTCGCGATCGGTGACCGCAAACCGAATGGCGGGAATGGTCTGCCCTGGAAACTTGGCCGCGGCGCGTTCCACCGCCATCGTGATCGCCTCGAAGCGGACACCGGGCAGGCGGCGTTCATTCATGGTTTTCACGATTGCAGGGGCGTCGAGCCAGGGTGCGCCCACCTGCTCGAAGGGACGGTCCGTCCCGCGGCCTTCGGTCAGGTTCGTTCCCTCGAAATACACAGTGCCCGGGTAAGTGTTCAAGGCAGCCGGCGATCGAAGATTCGGTGAGGGGTTACGCCATGGGAGACCGGTGTCGGCGAACCATTGAGAGCGGCGCCAGTTCGCCGTACGCGCGATTATCAGCTCCACCCCGATCTCGAATTCCTTGTTGAAGAACGTCGCGAGCTCGCCGACGGTCATGCCGTGCCGGGCAGGTATCGGATACATCCCCACGAACGACTTGAATGCCGGATCGAGCAGCGCTCCCTCCACGATCTCGCCGCCAATCGGATTGGGCCGATCGAGCACGACGAACGGGATGCCTTTTCGGGCCGCCGACTGCATGGCGAGCGCCATCGTCGAGACGTACGTCCACGTCCGCCCTCCGACCTCGGGCAGGTCGTACACGAGCGCATCGATCTCTTTCAGCATCTCGGGGGTCGCGCTGCGATCCTCCGCCATGTACAGCGAGTAGATCGGCAGGCCGGATGCCGGGTCGCGGTCGTCGGCCACTTTCTCGCCCGCGGCGGCGACGCCGCGGATGCCGTGCTCGGCGGCAAACAGGGCCACCAGCTTCAAGTCAGGGTGAGCGGCAAGAAGATCAATCTCGGACCGGCCGGCACGGTCGATACCCGCATGATTCGTGATGAGACCGATGCGCTTGCCGCGAAGACGGTCAGGCACGGCCGAGAGGAACACCTCGATGCCGGGTCGAACGGATTCGGTCGCATTGAAGGGCTCTTGGACTTCAGCAACGGCACAGACGGTGAGCAGAATGCTGCCCGAGATCAACCGTTTCATCGCTAAGAGCATACGCGGACCATGACGCATTCCTCATGTGATAATCGCCGGCCGATCCCTGGGCTTCGAGGAGCAGATCACCAACATGCGGGCCGGCCTTGGGCGCGGCTTCACCGTCCCGCGCGTGTCGGTCATCGGGCGCGACAGGACGATCGAGCCTACGTGAAAGGCGACACGACCAACC
>JACDCA010000529.1 GCA_013694635.1 Acidobacteriota bacterium
CTGCACCGCGTACCGTCGCTCGGCGGCGTCTCTGCGGCGATCGGGGTGCAAGCCGCGGGCGAGAGCCAGCGGTGGCCCCAGATCCTTCCCGGAGGACGCGCCGCTTTGTACAGCGGCATACCAGTAGGGGCCGATTGGGACAGCGGCAGCATCATGGTCCAGCCGCTCTCCGGGGGTTCTCCGAAGGTAGTCATGCGAGGCGGATTCCACGGCCGCTACGTCCGGAGCCGCCACCTGCTCTACATCCGCGACGGCACGCTGTTCGCGGTACGGTTCGATCCGAACCGGCTCGAGGTCGCCGGCAACCCGGCCCCCGTGCTCGAAGGCGTGCTGGCCTCGACCAACACCGGGGGAGCGCAGTTCTCCGTGTCGGACACCGGTACGGTCGTCTACGTGCCGGGGAAGGGCGCAGGACTCGAAACGCCGATTTCCTGGATGGACCAGACTGGCAAGACATCGGTTCTCCGGTCGGAAGCCGCCGACTGGCACTACCCTCGCTTTTCGCCCGACGGCCGGCGCCTGGCGATGACGATCGGCAGCGCCCCGAAAGCGGATGTCTGGATCCATGACTGGGCCCGAGACACGCTGACACAGTTCACTTTCGACCCCCAGTCGGACATCGCGCCGGTCTGGACCCCTGACAGCCGGCGCATTGCTTTCAGTTCCGATCGCGCGAAAACAGACGTCGGCAATCTCTACTGGCAACGCAGCGACGGCACGGGACAGGTGCAGCGGCTGACCAAAGGACCGAACGATCAGGTGCCGTTTTCCTTCCATCCCAGCGGAAAACACCTGGCCTACACGGAGCGCTCGGCGACCACCAACTACGATCTGATGATTCTGCCGCTGGAGGGGGATGAGAAGAGCGGGTGGAAACCGGGCAAGCCGGTGGTGTTTCTGAGCACGCCGCACATCGAGGTTGCCCCGATGTTCTCACCGGACGGACGGTGGATTGCCTACATTTCCCCGGAAGGGGGGGCCATGGAAATCTACGTGCGCCCCTTCCCGGCGGCCGAAGGGAAATGGAAAATCTCTACCGGTCTGGGGATCTTCCCGGCGTGGTCGCCGGCGAAGCGCGAGCTCTTCTACCTGCAGACCGCGATCATGTCGCAGACCGCGATCATGTCGGAGACCGCGATCATGTCGGCGACCTTCACCGCGGACGGCGAGTCGTTCCGTGCCGACAAGCCGCGCCAGTGGTCACCGGCGCTGATCATGACTTTCGGTCCATACCGCTCGTACGATCTGCACCCTGACGGCTTGCGCGTCGCTATGCGCAAACCACCTGAGGGCCCTGGGGAACAGCGCGACAAGGCGGTCTTCATCTTCAACTTCTTCGACGAGCTCCGGCGGGTTGTGAAATAGCTTCCAGCTTCCAGCTTCCAGCTTCCAGCTACCAGTTCAAGGTACGCCGGCGGTGCGAAGCAGGTTTACGGCGCGAATACGGGCAAGGAGCGCGCGGTCATTGAGTGATTCTGCACCGAGCTCGATCTGTTGCAGCGGCACGAACTGCCCCTTGGGAGTTGGCAGTTGGGAGTTGGGAGTTACCTTGGGCCCGATGTTGCGGCTCAGAAGCCCGCCCGCAACGCCACCGGCGGCGGCGCCGAGGAGCGCGCTCGTCCACACCTTGCGATCGCTGTTGATGGCGTCATCGAACTTGTGAAGTCCAAACCAGGCGCCGAGCCCGAACCCGGCGGCTGCCCCGATAACGGTCCACGTCACTCTTTTCGCGGTGGAGCTTTTCCGTACCGGCGACCCTCCCACGGGGCCCTGCGCTTCGACAGCGGCAGGCGCGAAGGCGAGCAGGACGCCCAGGACGACGGGAAGGACGGTGCGTTTCGCTGTCTGGCAGATCATGTGGCTTCTCCCTGGATGGTAATGCGAGAAGCCCCGACGAAAGGGCTCAGGCCTACGGCGTCGAGCCCTTCCGCCGCGTGATCACACCCGAATCGATGATCTTTCCGCCGCGTGTAATGACGTTGAAGTGCATCTGGTCGCCGTCGATCTCGGCGGCCATAAATGCGAGATCGCTGTCGAACCCTTTCGCGGTGATACCCGAACCACGGTCGATGTTACCCGCCCGCAGCTTTCCGCCCGACCCGATGACGAAATACGGGATGTCTTTCTGCGGCTTCACGCGTTCGTAGAAATGATCGTGCCCCTGCAGGACGACGCTGACGTTGTGCTCGATGAACAGCGGTTCGAGCACTTCGCGCAGCTTGACGTCGGATCCGTGGCGCTCACCGGACGAATAGATCGGGTGGTGGAAGAACACGATCTTCCAGTGGCTGCCCGACGCCTTCAGCTCCTTCTCGAGCCACGCGACCTGCTCGGGCACGAGGTAGGTACTCTCGAGCGCAAAGAAACGGACCTCGGCTCTCGGGCTGAATGTGTAATACAAATTGCCGCCCATGTTGAACGGCTTGTAGTACCGCTGCTCGCGCGCGTCATGATTGCCGAGCGACGCGTAGAATTTCACCCCGGCGTCCAGCAGCTTCTTGTACGGCTCCTCGAACTTCTTTTTGAAGTCCTGCGGCCGTTCCGAGCCGTACAGGTTGTCGCCGACCAGGGCGACCATGCTGTACTTGAAGCGGTCGTGCAGCGCGTTCATCTGTGCGGCAAGCTCGTACTGATCGCGGCTGCCGGTACCGAAATCGCCGAGCACGCCGAACTTGAACGATCCCCCCTTGTTCGGCAGCGCAACAGCAGGCGCCTCGGGCTGGGCCGCGGCGGCGTCAGAAGCGATCCCGCTCTCACGGCAGGCTGACAGCAGCGGCGCGAACACCAGAACCAGAACCGCGATCACACGTAGCGGTTGCATCTCGTCTCCTCTTACTGGGCCGGAATCGCATCTTCGATGAAATCGGCGATCACATGCGCATGGGTGTCGAGCAGGATCAGGTGACGGCCGACGAAGCGGTACTCCATGTCTTCGGTAAGCTTGGGCAGCGTCTGAAGAATTCCCGGAGGAACCGTCGACACCGGGACGGTGTCCGGGTAACGGCCGTTGACATCGAGCTTGATGCCCAACGGCTGTTCATCCATGACGGATTCCATCAAGGCCTTCCCGTCCGGCCCGGCGAACACCGCGGCCAGCAGACGCCTGATCACCGGCTCAGCCTCAGGCGTGAAGATCTCCCCCCGTCTTGCGTTCTTGCGCGCGTCGCGCATCTTCTTTTCGAACTCGCGCTGGTGCGCATCGATCTGTTCAGGGGTGCCCTGGGCAGGCATCTTCGGGAGCCCCTGCTCGAGTTGCTTGTGGATGATCAGGTAGCGCATCAGACGCTCGTTCATGGTCGCGAGAGCCTGTGATTCCGCCTCTGACAACGGTCCCACGACGCGTTTGGTTGGAGGTGCCGTGGCGGCTGACTCGGCGGTTGCCGGGGGTGGCGCCGGAACGTCCCGTTCGCAGGCTGGAAGCGACACCGCCAGGAAACCACACAGAACGACACGCCTGAAGCCGGTAACAGCCATGTAACCTCTCTCCTTGTTTACCACACTCGGCGCCGCGTTTTGCGGCGGCGTGGTGCGGCGGGGTACCATCAAGCTCTGCACACTGAACCGGTCGATCTCCTCGTTTTCGGACCGCACCCGGACGACCTCGAAATCGGTCTCGGGGGCACCATTGCCAGGCACGCCGCTCTGGGGCATCGCGTGGGGTTGTGCGACCTCACCGCGGGTGAGATGGGGAGCAACGGCACGATCGATGAGCGCCTGAGCGAGGCCGAGGAAGCCCGGGCCGTTCTCGGCGCAGTGTGGCGGACGAACCTCCGCTGGCCCGACCGGGCCATCGGGCGCGATGACGACCACGTCCGCGCGGCGGCCCGGATGATTCGGCAAGCGCGGCCCCGCGCGGTGGCGCTGCCGTACTGGTCCGACCGGCATCCCGATCACGGCGCCGCCAGCACGGTCCTGACCGACGCGGTATTCAACGCAGGCCTTCGCCGCTATGAGGCAGACGCGGACCCGTGGCGCCCTGCCTGGACGGTCTACTACTTCATCAACGATGCGGCCCCTCCGTCGTTCGTCGTGGACGTCTCGGAGCACTACCAGAAGAAGCGCGACGCGCTCGCCTGCCATCGCTCGCAGTTCACCGCGGCAACAGCGAACGCCGTTGAAACGCGGCTCACGTCTCCCCTCTTTTTGCAGCTCGTCGAGTCGCGTGATGCGCAGTTCGGCGCCCAGGCAGGCGTCAGGTTCGCGGAAGGATTCATCGTCCGCGAACCGATCGTGCGGGAGCATCTATTCAAAGGAGCGGCCGGAACGGAGCCACGCGTAATGGAGGGCGCCAGGCGGGGTGCCGCCTCCGCCAAGGCTTCGGCGCCCAGGGCAGGGGCCCCGCCGATCCATAAATGAAAATCGGGATTCTCTGTTATGCCTCGGTCGGCGGGAGCGGCGTCGTCGCGACCGAGCTGGCGAAGGCGCTGGCCTCGGCCGGCCATCGCGTGCACCTCGTGAGCAGCGACACGCCCTTCCGCCTTAACGAGTTTCATACGGACCTGTCGTTTCACCAGGTCCAGACACCGGCGTACCCGCTGTTCCGCGAGCCGCAGTACCTGCTGTCACTCGCCAACACGGTGGTGCAGGTTGGCCGTGAGTTCAATCTGGACATCATCCACGCACATTACGCCATCCCGCACGCCACGGCGGCGTTGCTGGCCAAGCAGGTCCTGCACGCGACGGCCTGTGGACCGGTGCCGAAAGTCGTGACGACGCTGCACGGGACGGACATCACGCTCGTAGGGAACGATCCCTCGTACTCCGAGATCGTGGCGTACTCGATCGAAAGCTCGGACGCCGTGACCGCCGTGTCGAGCAGCCTGCGGGCCGCGACGCAAACGGAGCTCGACGTCCAGCGCGACATCGCGGTCATTCCGAACTTCCTCGACTGCGGTGTGTTCCGGCGGCTCGGTGTCCCGCAGCTGCGAGCGCGGTTTTCGCAGGAGGGCCGAGTGAAAGTCATCGCGCACGTGTCGAATCTTCGCCCCGTGAAGCGGATCGACACGGTGATGCATGTCTTCGCGCGCATCGCAAAAGAGGTCCCCTCGCGCCTGCTGATCGTCGGGGACGGCCCGGAGCTCGGCACCGTTTACCGCCTCGGCCGCGAGTTGGGGATCACGCATCTGGTCGATGCGGTGGGCGCGCAGGACGCGGTCATTCCTTTGTTGTCCGCCGCGGATCTGTTCCTGCTGCCGTCCGCCCAGGAGAGCTTCGGCCTGGCGGCGCTCGAGGCCATGGCGTGCGAAGTGCCGGTGGTCGCTTCAGACGTCGGCGGTTTGCCAGAGGTCATCGAGCACGGCGAATCCGGCTTCCTGCACCCGCTGAACGACGTCGAAGATATGGCGGCCACCAGCGTCCGGCTGCTCACCGACGACGACCTGCACCACCGGATCACCCTCGCCGCCCGCCAGCGCGTCGTCGATCACTTCTGCGTCGATCGCGTGCTGCCGATGTACGAGGATTGTTACGAGAGAGTGCTGTCCTGATTTCCGCAGCCCTGAAGCGGCTGGACGCTCTGACGCTCATGCAGCCTTAGAGGGGCTGGACTACGAACTTCCTGCGCGGCTACCGAAAGACGCCCACCGTTTTCCAGCCTCCCGCGTCGCGACGGAAGTACACATGCACAGGCTGCCACTCAGGATGACCGGGCTGATCGGTGCGAACGCTGACGGCGATGTACTCCGCGTCGGTGGGCAGGGTCACCGGCGCGGTCGCGTTCGTGCCGGACGCGGCGGTTTCGGTCC
>JACDCA010000544.1 GCA_013694635.1 Acidobacteriota bacterium
AGCAGCGCACGGTCGCGTGTCAGGAGCGGAACCTGATGCACGACGCTGGTGGCGGCGATGATTTCGTCGGCCGGATCCCCACGCACGTCAAGCTCGGTGCTCGTGCGCGCGATCTCGCGCGTCAGGGGCCAGACGTGGACGCGGGCCAGCACTCTCACCACCTCCTGATCGTCCAGGTCCAGCGCAATCCGTCCCAACTGCGCCAGCTTGGCAATCTCCCAGAGCACAATCGCGGACATGCTCCAGCGGTTGGCGCTCAGCAGGCGCCTCTCGCGCGGCTTCAGTTGCCCCGTCACGGCGTACAGGAGCACGTGGGTGTCAACGTTGAGCATGCCAGTCGAGGCCGGTGGAGAGAATGTCCCCCTTGATCTTCAGTTTTGTGGCGAGCGACCCGATCAACGTCGCCGAATCGGCTGCGATCGGAATCAGCTTCGCCACGGGCTTTCCCCGCTTCGTGATCACAATGCCCTCCTGATCCACCTCGTCGAGCAGCGCCAGGCATTGCTCCTTGAACTTCGCGGCGGCGATCTCTTTCATGGCACTATGATACGACTGGTCATATCAGATGTCTATAGCGTCGAGTCCCAACCGGCCTCGCGATTGGGCCGTCTCCGATTGTCAACGCGCGCGCCCAGGCACCAGCCGCTTCAGTTCGTCGAACCAGTTGACCACGATGTCGAGGCGCGTCGGGCGGGACTGCGCCTCCGTCCGGATGAGCAGAAACCGCTGGCCGTCGGGGGAGACATCGAACTCGTGGACGTAACCGGAATCGTACCTGGACAAATCCAGCAGCTTTCGCCGCTCGCCCAGCGCCAGTGCGCCCGTCGTGCGCACCTGCACGCTGATGAGATCATCGCCGGCGCGATAGAACAGCTCGCGTCCGTCGCGCGACCACACCGGACCCGTCCCGCCGTCGATCGACACGGTGACGCGCTGCCCCTGTCCCGACGCGGGGATGGCGTAGACGTCGTCCCGGCCCGACTCGTCGGAGACGTAGGCCATGAACCGGCCGTCCGCCGAGATGCTCGAGGCGCTCTCATTGAATGGCGTGACTACGAGTGGCAACGTACGTCCATCGGGCGTCAGCGTCCACAAATCCGATCCTGTCGCCGGCTGGCGTTCGAGATAGACGATCGATCCATCGGGGGCCACCGCCTGCACGTGTTGAGCGAACGGCTTCTTGAGCAATGGCTTCAGGTCGCCACCGCCCGCGCTCACGGTATACAGGTCCCAGTCGCCATCCTTGTTGGAACTCACGACCAGGCGGTCGTCGCCGGGCAACCAGCCGCCGTGCCAGCTTCGTACGTCGGAGACGACGCGCGTACGCGTACCGGTGACGAGATCGACGACCCACTGTGACTGCAGGCCGCCCTGGACCACGCGGCGTCCGTCACGCGACAGCGTCGCCTGGTGCAGCCGGCTGGCCTCGCCGGGCAGTTGGCTCACCTGGCCCTGCCGATCCACCCACACCAGATGGCGATTGCCCGGATTGCCCGGCACATATGCGGCCGTGCCGTTGTCAGAGACCGCGATCCAGGAGCGCTCGGTGATAAGAGCCCAGTTGACGTTCTCGAGCACCGGCGTCTCCGGGGTCACCGGTGACGTCGTCGCAGGGTCCCATCGCCCGGCCATGACCCCTCCGGCCCCGTCACTTCTCAACAGATGGCCGCTCGCGGTGAAGAGGTAGACCGCCGCCATTCCCCGTGCTGGCGTCGTGACCTCCCGCCACGTCCGGTCCTCCGCCGAGAGCCGCGCGCTGTAAAACGTCTGACCCCAGAAGCCGAACAGGAGATCGCGCGTGCCGGGCAGGCGCTGGGGAAAGACATGCGCATATCCACGTGCGGCGCCGTCGGGTTTCGTCAACTGCTCGGGGACTCCGCCGTCGGCCGGGACGCGCCACAATCCGGAACCCAGACCGGTCGTAAAGACGATGCGTCCCTCCGAGTCCCAGGTGCCACCCCAGGGCATCGGCGCGGACGCGAGGTCGATCGCGGCGCCGCCGGCGACCGACGCGCGCCGCAGCTTCCCGCCCGCGAAGAACGCGATCGTCCGCCCGTCAGGAGAGAAGAAGGGGTACTGGGCGCCGGCGCTGCCGGCCACCGCGCGCGCGGCGGCGGCGGCGCCGATGGCTTCGCCAACCAGGCTGCAGCCGCCGCCGCTCCCGCAATCATCCCCATCGCGGTCGCGAGCTG
>JACDCA010000579.1 GCA_013694635.1 Acidobacteriota bacterium
CGCGTGTCGAGCGTGTTGCTCGTCGGTTCGACGGGTACCGGCTGCGGCTCGGTCACCGGGGTCGGTGGCAACGGCGGGCGATTCGCGGCGCCGGAGCCCCCGGGAGGCGGACCTGTCGGCTTCGCCAGCGGCGCCTTCTTCGCGCACGCGCTGACCGTCAGGGCAAGGATTGCCGCGCTCACTAATGCCGCGATTCGCATCGCTCGTAACCTCTGCATCGTTTGTCTCTCTCTCAGTTTGACCAGTTGGGATACCGATTCTCACCCAGCGTCGTGATCTGCTTGCGGCCATTGCCGTCTCGCGCGATGGTGAAGATCTGCGCCTTGCCGGCGCGCGTCGACACGAAGGCGAGGTGCCGTCCGTTCGGGGAGAACGCGGGGCTCTCGTTGCTGCCGATGCCGTCGGTGACCGTTCTCGTGTTTCTCGTCGCGAACTCGTAGATCCGTATGTCGTAGCCGCCGCCCGACTGCGAGGCATAGGCGATCTCGTTGAAGGGAGCGGGCGACCATGTCGGGCGATCGCACCACGACTCGTTGGTGATCTTCTGCTGGCCGGAGCCGTCGGCGTTCATGATCCAGATCTGCGGGCGGCCGGCCCGGTTCGACGTGAACGCGATCTGGTTGCCGCTCGGCGCCCAGGTCGGCGTGACGTCGTTTTCCGGGTGGTTCGTCAGCCGCCGCATCCCGCTGCCATCACGATTGACGACGTAGATTTCAGGGTTGCCGTCGCGGTTGGACATGAAGGCGAGCCTCTCCCCGTCAGGCGACCACGCCGGCAGGAAGTTCTGCTTCTCCGGTGTGCCGTTGGCCGGCTTCGCGAGCGCGCGCCGGCCGGTCAGGTCAGCGACGAGGATGTCGGGGAAGCCCGAGCGATACGACGTGTACGCCATCGCCTTCGTGTCTGGCGACCACGCCGGGGTGATATCGAGCGAGGGGGTTGCGGTGATCCGGCGCTGGTTCGCGCCATCGTAATCCGCGATGTAGATGTTCTGGATGTCACGTGAGTTGGCGGCCCCTTTGACACGCTCACCGTCACGGTCAGACGTGAACGCCAGCTTCGTCCGCGCGACGCCACGGAGCGCGCGCTGCTGCTGATGGATCTCGTCAGCAATCGTGTGCGCGAAGAAGCGCGGATTGGCCCCCGCGCCGCTGTATTCCTTCGCGAAGACCGATCGGCCGCTGGCCACTTCGATCAGCCGGACCTGGACGACGACGTTGCCGCCGGTTCTGCGGATCGACCCGACGACGAGTCCGTCCACGCCGAGCTCCTTCCAGCGGTCGAGCGGAATCTGGTCAAGCGATCCCGGTTGCGCGATGCTCGCGTAGGTGTCCCGCGGCACCAGATAAAACTCCCGTTCGAAATTGAGGTCGTCCCAGAGGACCTGGCCAACCAGTTTTCCCGTCGCGACATCCCCGCCGGCGAGGAAATCGGGCACGGCCAGTTTCGGCGGCAGACCCGGCGGGCCGACGATCGTCAGCCGCACCTCACCCTGGGACTGCGGTTGCGGCGGGGGAGTGGGCGGATTCTGCGCCGAGAGGGCGAGACCGGCGCCAAGCGCGAGCGTGAGGGCAAGTATTGTTTTCATCCTGATCATCAGCGCAGATATTCGAACACCAGGTGGACGGTCAACGTACTCTCCGGGAACTCGCGCGGCAGTGGCGGGATCTGGCGCGTCGTCAACAGCGCGCGGGTCGACGACATGTCGAGGAACTGCCCGCCGCTCTCTTCGACTTCGACGTTCGTGATCCGGCCGTCGCGTTGGATGACGAATTTCATGGTGACCTTGCCGGCGACTCCCTGGTTGCGCTGCCAGTTCTGCCGGATCATCTGGACCATCGTCTGCAGATAACCGGGGCAGCAGAAGTTCTGCACGTCCACGGTCGCACCGCCGGTCCCGCCGCCGCCGGTGCTCAGCCCGCCGAACGGCACCTGCGCGGTAGAACCCGTCTCGGCCTTTGCAGCTCCCGTCTTGATTTCCGCGCCCGTCGTCGGTTTACGCGACGAGCTCTCGGCCGGCTTCTCGATCGGCTTCGGCGGCGTCTTCGGTGCGGGCTTTGCCGCCGGCTCGGGGGCCACCATCTCTGGCGCCTTCTGAGCGGGTGGTGGTTCGCGGCGCGGCCGTGCGTCGGGCGGCGCCACCTGCTGCACTGGCTTTGCCGACAGCGGCGTCATGCCGCCGGCATTCGGTCCTTCGGCGCCGCCGAGCGAAATCGTCATCACGTTTTCTTTTCGCGGCAGCTCCGCGGTCCAGAAACCCGGCGTCAGGATCAGCGTGCTCAGCAGGGCGCCGTGTGCGACAAGCGACACGATCACCATGCGGCTGAGGCCGTCGGCAACCTGCGCGCGCTGTTCGAGAATTTCGCTGACGGCTTCTCTCATTGTTTCGGGGGCTGCGTCGAGAACCCAACCTTTTCGACGCCCGCGTCCTTCAGCCGGTCGGTCACGGTGATGATGTCCTGCGCCGTGACCGTCGCGTCCATGCGGAGAAAGATCGACTTGTCCTCCCGCGTCAGCATCGTCTGGCGCACGCGTTCGGTCAACGCCTCGATGCCGATCTCGTCCTTCCCGAACTGGAGGCGCTTCGTCTTACCGAAGGTCGCGGGGATCGTCACGTAGATCGGCTCCAGCTTCAACGGGTCGGCCTTTGCCGACTGCGGCAGATTCACCGCGAGCCCCTGCTGCAGCATCGGCGCGGTCACCATGAAGATGATCAGCAGCACGAGCATCACATCCACCAGCGGGACGACGTTGATCTCGGAAAGCGCCGATGACACGCGCGGCCCGCGCGAGCGCCGGTTGCTTCCGCCTGATTCCGGGCTGTGGATCTTCGGCATGTCCTTAACAGGAGGTCAGGAGATGAGGAGAACTCGAATGTTTCTTCATGATTGCTCCCGGTCTCTGTCTTAACAATGATTGCTCCTGAACTCTTGATCTCCTGTTATCAACTCTCCTGATCTCCGTTAGGTGAAGTTTCGCTCCGCGATGTTCAGGAACTCGAGCGAGAAATCGTCCATCTCGGCGGAGAAGTGCTTCACGCGGTTCGTGAAGTGGTTGTAGAAATACACCGCCGGAATCGCGGCGAACAGTCCCGCGGCTGTCGCGATCAGCGCGTGCGCGATGCCCGGCGCCACGACTGCGAGACTCGACGACCCGGCGACGCCGATCCGCTGGAAGGAATCCATGATTCCCCAGACGGTGCCGAACAATCCGATGAATGGCGTGATGCTCGCGGTGGTCGCCAGAAACGGGACGCGCCGTTCGAGCTTCGTCATCTCCACCGTCGTCGCACGCAGCAGCGCACGGTCGACAGCATCGAGACTCTTGAGGGTAGGACGAGCCACAGTGGCCGGCGGCTTGTTTTCCGGGTTGCCGCCGCGCAGCTGCAGGTTCAATTCGGCGTAGCCCGCCTGGAACAGGCCCGCGAGCGGACTGTCGGGCAACGAGCGGCAGACGGCCTGCACTTCGGAGAACTTGCTGCTCTTGCGGAAGACGTCGAGAAACGTCGCCGTATGGCGGCCGGCGCGCGAGAACTGCCAGAACTTGTAGAGGATGACGCCCCAGGAGACCGCGGAGAAAATCAGCAGCAGCACGAGCACCGCTTCCGCGATGATGCCGCCCTGCGTGAGGAGCTTGAAAAAATCGGTCTGAACGTCGTTCTGTGGGCCGGTCCCAGCCGGCTGCGCGCCCTGCGCTTGTAGCGCAAAGGCGTAGACATCTGGCGTGCGCAAAAAAGACCTCCGCTCGAGATTGGGTGAAATTCTGTGAACTCCGCCTCAACCTGGTCTGCCGCGCCGCTGGGACAGCGCCGGTGTGAGATGCCAGCGTAACACTGCCACTCATGGGCTGTCAAACATCTGATAAGATGGCACTTCGGGTTCATGCTCCGCTTCCTGCGCATCCAGCATCTTGCAGTCATCGACCGCCTCGAGCTGGAGTTCGGGCCCGGATTCACCGTCTTGACAGGGGAGACGGGTGCGGGCAAGAGCATTCTGGTCGGCGCCGTCGGCCTCCTGGTCGGAGGGCGCGCCTCGGCCGACCTCGTCCGTACGGGCGAGGACCTGGCCACCGTTGAAGCCATTTTCGAGACCGTCGACGGCCGCGAAATGGTCGCCCGCCGCGAGATCTCCGCACAAGGGCGGAGCCGCGCGTTCATCGACGGCGCTCTAGCGACCACCGCCGCGCTTCGCGAAGCCTGCGGCGGCCTCGTCGATCTGCACGGTCAGCACGACCACCAGGTCCTGCTCGATCCCGCAGCACACCTCGACCTCCTTGACGAATACGCATCGTTGACTGCCGCGCACACCGCGTCCTCCGCGGCGTTCACTGAATGGCAGCGCATCCGCGCAGAACGCGACCGCCTGCTCTCATCCGAGCGCGAGAAGGCGGCGCGAGCGGAGTTCCTGTCGTTCCAGATCACGGAAATCGAACGCGTCGCGCCCGAGCCTTCCGAGGATGAAACACTCGCCGCTGCGCGCGTCGTGCTCGCCAACTCCGACAAACTGCAGCGTCTCTGCGGCGACGCCTATAACGCGCTGTACGAAGGTGACACGGCTGCGCTGCCGGCTCTGAGCACGGTGTGGCGAAAGGTCACCGATCTTGCCGCACTCGATGCGCGGTTCCTGCCATACGCGGACGCCCGTGAGGCCGTGAAATCGCAGCTCGAGGATCTCGCGTTCTTCCTGCGCTCGTACGGGTCGGAGATCGAGGCCTCTCCGGCGCGGCTTCAGGAGGTGGAGGACCGCCTGGCCACGCTCGAACGGCTGAAGAAGAAGCACGGACCGTCGCTGGCTGACGTCCGCGCCACGCTCGAGCGGTTGAGAAACGAATCGGCCGACCTCGAGAGCGCCTCGGCACGCGCCGCGGCGCTAGAGGGGGAGGTGTCGAGGGCACGCACGGGATTCATGAAGGCGGCTGCGTCTCTCTCGACCGCGAGACGCAATGCGGCCCCGGAGTTCTGCCGGACTCTCGAACGTGCCCTCGCGGATCTGGCGATGCCACGCACGCGGTGCGACGTCCGCTTCTCGGATGCCGGGGATGAAGCGCAGTGGTCCGAGCGCGGCTTCGAGACGGCGGAGTTCTTCATCTCGCCGAATCCAGGCGAGGACGTGCGGCCGCTGGCGCGGATTGCCTCCGGCGGGGAGCTCTCCCGTGTCATGCTGGCCTTGAAGACCCTGGCCTCGATCGACGCGCCGGGGAAGACGCTGATCTTCGACGAGGTCGACGCGGGCATAGGCGGGGCAGTGGCTGACGTCGTAGGGTGCCGCCTGCAGGCGCTCGCCGACCGCGTCCAGGTCCTCTGTATCACCCATCTTCCCCAGATCGCCGCCTGCGGACGCAGCCATGTCAGAATCGCGAAGTCGATCCGCGGGGACCGCACGATCACGAAGGTCACCCGCGTGGAAGGGCCGGAGCGGGAGCAGGAGCTCGCCCGAATGATCGGCGGGACCAAGATCTCGGCCACCGTGATGGCGAGCGCCAGGGAAATGCTGCAGGCGCGTTCGCTGCGGCAAACGGGGCGAAAGCGAATATAACACGAAAGCGAAAGCGAAACCGGCCACAGAGCAATACGGACAACTGCAGAAGGACGACAGGACCATTCGACACCGTGGCAAAGAAATACCTGATCGAAACGTACGGCTGCCAGATGAACATCCATGACTCCGAACGGATGGCGGGGCTGCTGGAGCAGGCTGGTTACGAGTCGACTGCCGACGATATGGATGCGGATGTCATCGTCATCAACACCTGCAGCGTGCGGGAGAAGGCTGAGGAGAAACTCTTCACGCGCCTCGGCGAAATCCAGCATCGCGGTATCAAATCGGGCAGCCGGCCCGTCGTCGCGGTCACCGGGTGTGTGGCGCAGCAGGAAGGGTCCAGGATTCTGCAGCGGTCATCCGCCGTTGACGTCGTCATCGGCACGCAGAACATCAAGCGACTCCCGATGCTGGTCGACGACGCCGTTCAACACCACTCCACGACGTCGCGGCGCGGAGCGGTGCTCGAGCTCGATCCGCTCGAAGACGTCTCGTTCCCGCTGGGCATCGCGAAACGGCACGATCCGCACAAGGCATTCGTCACCATCATCGAGGGATGCAACGAGTTCTGTGCCTTCTGCGTAGTCCCGTACACACGGGGCAAGGAGCGGATGCGCGGGGCCGCCGAGATCGTCGGTGACGCAGAGAACGCCGTCGCGGATGGCGCGAAAGAGATCCAACTCCTCGGACAGATCGTCAATCATTACAAGGCGCCGGACGATCCGTCGTGCGATTTCGCGGCTCTACTCGAACGGCTGGATGCGATCGAGGGGCTCCAACGCATCCGTTTTGCGAGTCCGCATCCGCGGCATGTCACGCCACGGATGATCGATTCGATGCGCAGGTTGCCGAAGGTCTGCCGACACCTCCATCTGCCGGTCCAGTCGGGGTCCACCTCGACACTCCGTGCCATGCGCCGGCGTCACACCCGCGCCGAATACCTCGAGCTCGTGGCGCGGCTGCGGGAGGCCATGCCGGACATCGCGCTGTCGACCGATATCATCGTTGGGTTCCCCGGGGAGACGCCGGCGGACTTCGAGGAAACGTTGTCGCTTGCGGAGGCGGTGCGGTACCACAGCATGTTCTCGTTCAAGTACTCGCCGCGTCCCAACACGCTGGCGCTGAAGCGCATGTTTGACGATGTGTCGGAAGAAGAGAAGACGCGCCGGATCGTGGAGCTTCAGGCGCTGCAGAAGCGGATCCAGGGGGAGTTATTCGCCGCGTCCATCGGGCGCGTTGAACCGGTGCTGATCGATTCCAGGAGCCGGCGCCGCGAATGGGAGCTCTCCGGCCGGACGTCGGGAAACACGGTCGTCAACCTGTCAGGGGATCCGGTGTGGATCGGCCAGGTATTGCCGGTACGGATTACGGAAGCAAACCCGAACAGCCTTCGCGGTGAAGCGGTCACGGCGTTCATGAAAGCTGAGATCTGATCATGCAGATAGAAATGACGATCAAGGGGCTGATGGTGGATCCGATCACGAACATGCCGATCGTGATCCTGCGCGACAAGGACGGCGAGCGCGTGCTGCCGATCTGGGTCGGTGTCTTCGAGGCCAACGCCATCGCGCTGCAGATCGAGAACGTCACACCGCAGCGGCCGATGACGCACGACCTGCTGAACAATGTGATCCACGACCTGCGCGCCGATATCCAGAAGATCGTCGTCTCCGACCTGAAGGAGAACACCTTCTACGCGCTCATTTACGTGACGATCGGCGGGGAAGTCATGGCGATCGATGCCCGGCCGAGCGATGCTATCGCGCTGGCGCTTCGAGCGCGGGCCCCGATCTTCGTCGAAGACAAAGTGATCGACAATGCGAAGTCCGTCGACCTGGCGCCGGAGCGCGGGGACTCCGAACGGCTCCAGAGATGGCTGGAGAATCTGGACCCCGACACCATGGGTAAATACAAGATGTAAGCCTGCGCCTCCCTGGCCCTCCAACATATAGGGGGCAGAGGCGCGTTATCGTTGACTCTCCACGCCACTGTCCCTACAATGGCGGCACCGTGTTCTCCCTTCCGCACGCCGTCAGATGATCGTCGCCATTGCAAACCAGAAGGGCGGCGTAGGCAAGACCACCACCGCCATCAACCTCGCCGCCGCACTGTCGCTACGGGGGAAACCGACGCTCCTCATCGACCTCGACCCTCAGGCCAACAGCACGATGTCCTATCTGGACACGACGCAACTGGCGAAGAGTGTCTACGACGCCATCATTGAACCCGACTGCGGGTTTGCCGATGTCATCGTTCCCTCGACACAGCCGAACCTATGGGTAGCGCCGTCGCGCATCGCGCTCGCCAAGCTCGAGTCCAAACTGGTGGGGGAACTCGACGCCCACTTCAGGCTGAAGGACCGGCTCCAGCCGATCCTGGGGCAGTATCCGAACATCGTCATCGACTGCCCGCCAACCCTCGGCCTGCTGACGGTCAACGCTCTGGTGGCGGCGACGCACCTCCTGATCCCGATCCAGTCGTCGTACTTCGCGCTCGAAGGGACCGACGACCTGCTCGAGACCATCGAGAAGGTGCGGATGCGGGCGAACCCGACGCTGCGGATCCTGGGCGTCGTCATCACCATGCACGACAAGCGCACGGCGCTGGCCCGCGACATCCGCGCGCAGATCGACAAGGTCTTCGGCAGCAAGGTTTTCAAGACCGTGATCACCAAGAGCGTGCGGCTCGAGGAGAGCCCGGCCTACAAGGAATCCATCTTCTCGTTCGCGCCCGACTCCAGCGGCGCGAGCGAGTACTACCGGCTCTGTGAGGAGGTCATCGATCGTGCCTAAACGAGGTCTGCCCACCACGATGCGGATGCGCCACGACGAACACTACGTGGACGCGCTCACGAGCTCCGCCGGCACGCCGATCGGCAGGATCATCCCGATCGACCAGCTCGACGCCAACCCGAATCAGCCACGCCAGGTCATGGGAGACCTGTCGGAGCTGATGGCGTCGATCGCGGAGAAAGGGATCATCGAGCCGATCATCGTCCGCCAGCGTGGGCAGCGATTTCAGATCGTCGCCGGCGAGCGCAGATACCAGGCCGCGGTCCAGGTAGGCCTTCGCGAGATCCCGGTCGTCATCCGGGATGTCGACGACGACGAGATCATCGAGATCGCGCTGATCGAGAACATTCAGCGCAAGGACCTGACGGCGTTCGAGGAATCAGAGGCCCTGTACTCACTCGGGAGCCGGTGCAATTACACCCACGAGGATATGGCGCGGCGGCTGGGGAAGTCGCGGACGGCGATTACGGAGTCCCTGTCGCTCAATAACATGCCCGAAGAGGTCAAAAACCTTTGTCGGCTGGCCGACATTAACTCCAAGTCATTGCTTTTACAGATAGTTAGGCAGGGCGACCCCCAGAAAATGGTCGCGCTCATCGAGAAAATCGCGCGGGACGGCGGCGCAACGCGCGAGGCCGTCCGCAAAGAGGTCGCGAAACCGAAGCCGGGTCGGCCGAAGGCCTACGTGTTCAGCTACAAAGCCCCCACGAAGCTGTTCAACCTGCAGTTGAAGTTCAATAAATCGCGGGTGGATCGCCACGAAGTCATCTCGGCGCTCGAGGCGATCATCGAAGAGCTGCGCGCTCAAAAGTAACGTCTTAACTGCTAACGCCCGCGCCCGCGGCCGGTTGCGGCGCCTCCCGCCGTCCCAGCGCGAAGGGAGCCGTGGACCCGGGCGCACGCGAGCCCACGGCGCGATGCGAGCGGCCCCGAGACCGCGGTTCAAGCGATGCAGTGCAACCCGGTCAGCCAAGCCAGGCTTTCGGGAGAGAGAGCAACTGACGCGACACCGTGAAGGCCCTCACCAGCGCGCGCGGGCCGGCTCCAGCGCGGTCTGAACATCAGAGGTCGAGTAGTTAGTTAACATAACACTCATTATCAGACCCGGGCACAAACGCGAAGAAATGGCCCCTGTGGAAGGTTTGCGGACCATATTATGGTGGGCTGCCCTAAGGCCGCCGTCGATGGCACCGAGCTAGAATGGCAGGTTGATGCGGACGATCGATCGCTACGTGCTCCGAGAAATCCTCCCGCCGTTTTTCATCTCGCTCCTGATCTATACGTTCATCCTCGAAATCCCTCCGGTGATGCGCGACCTCGAGAAGCTCGTCGCCAAGGGGGTCTCCTGGGGAGCGGCCGGTCGGATCCTCCTGACCCTGATCCCCCAGGGCCTCGGCCTCACGATTCCCATGGCGACGCTGACCGGAATCCTCGTTGCGCTCGGGCGACTGTCGGCCGACCGCGAGGCGGTGGCCCTCCTGGCCTGCGGCGTGAGCCCGTACCGGCTGCTGCGGCCGGTCCTGACGTTTGCCGCCGTGGCCACCGGCGCCACGCTGTATGTGATGCTCCAGGCGATCCCCGACGCCAATCAGACGTTCCGCAACATCACCTTCGAGCTGGTCTCGCAGAAGCTGGCCAGCGATATCCGCCCCCGCGTGTTCTTCGAAGACTTCCCCGGGTTCGTGCTCTACACGCGCGACCAGGACGATCGCGGCGGGTGGAAGGAAGTGATGGTGGCGGACAATCGCCAGCCGCAAACCAGCTCCGTCTACATGGCTCACGGTGGCCAGATGGTCATCGACCGCGTCCAGCGGCGTGTCGGCCTGATCCTCAGGAACGGCGCGCGCTACACAAGCGGCCGCGCGGGGGAGACAACCCTGTACTCGTTTCCGGAGCAGGTGCAGCTCTCCCTCGACCCGGACAGTGTGTTCGGGCGCCAGGAGCTCCCCCGCACGGTCACCGAGAAATCGATCGCGGAGCTCAACGCGGACGCCCAGCGTAAGTTGAAAGAAGGGCTATCGCCGCACCCGGAGATAATTTCCATCCAGCAGAAATTCTCGATCCCGGTGGCCTGTCTCGTCTTTGCCGTCATCGGTCTCGCCCTCGGCCTCACGTCGTCGCGCGACACCAAGATGGCCGGGTTCGTGGTGGGGCTGGCGGTCGTCTTTGCGTACTACGCGATCCTGGAGATCGGCGCGGCCCAGACTCGTGGGCACTACCGCACGATCGAGGAAGCCAAAGGGCTTGCGACCGCCAGCTGGGCGAACGCGTACCTGGCCCGATGGTGGCCGGACATCATCATGGGGGTGTTCGGCCTCGGCGCGCTGATCTGGCGCGCGCGGTTCGCCCAGCGCGGCTTCCCCGTCAATATCCCGCTGCGAGTACCGCGGCTCCCCTCGGGCTGGCACCGGCGCCCGTCGGATGACACCTCGGCACCCGTGCGACAGACGGCACCGAGGCGCCGCGGCACAATCGTGGTGCGCATCCCGAGGTTCCGAATCCCCGCTGGCATGGGAGTGCTGGATCGCTACATCAGCCTCCTCTATCTCCGCATCGTCGGGCTGTCGTTCGTGGGGCTGCTCGGGCTGTTCTACATCTCGGCGTTCGTGGATCGCGCCGAGAAAATCTTCAAAGGGCAGGCGACGGTCGGACGCCTGGGCGAGTTCCTGTTCTACTCCACGCCGGAGTTCGTGTATTTCATCATTCCGATCGCCGTCCTCCTGGGTGTGCTGGTCACCTTCGGCATGCTCTCGCGGACGAACGAGTTAACGGTGATGAAGGCGTGCGGCATCAGCCTGTACCGGACTGCCCTGCCCGTGATCGCCCTTTCGCTGCTGGGGAGCGCCGTGATCTTCGGTCTGGAACAGAACGTCCTGGCGGAGGCCAAACTCAAGGCCGATGCAATCGACAACGAGATCAGGGGACGCCCGCCGCGCACGCTCAGTCCCCTCAATCGCCGATGGGTCGTCGCGAAGGACGGCAGCATCTACCACTATGGCTTCTTCGAACCGAAGCAACAGGTGCTGACCTCCCTCTCGGTTTATCGATCCGAGCCGTCCGCCTGGAAACTCGCGACGCAGACCTTCGCGACGACCGCGGAGTACCGCAAGGGTTGGGTGGGTGTCAAGGGCTGGGAGCGCGACTACACGAGGCAACCGCCGGTCTTCGCGGCCTTCGAGCGAAAGCCGCTCGTGCTCGAGCCGCCTGATTATTTCGGCGGAGAGATTCCGGTTGCAGAGTTCATGACGGTACCGGAACTGCGCGAGCACATTGCGGACTTGAAGGCCTCGGGATTCAACTGGCTCACGCTGGATGTCGAGCTACAGCGGAAGATGGCCTTCCCGTTCGTGACCTTCGTCATGACCCTGCTCGGCGTTCCTTTTGGAG
>JACDCA010000604.1 GCA_013694635.1 Acidobacteriota bacterium
TCGTAGTGCCCCTGGAGCCGCGCCTTCAGGTAGTTGGCGTTGAGGATCGCGTAGCGCGTGGCGTCGGTCATCCCCTCGGCGCCCAGCATCCGGATGTAGCCGTACGAGATCAGCAGAATGCTCGCGCTGCCCCACGGGGCAGCCGAGATCGCGGGCATCGCCTTCTCGCCCGAGAGGCCGATGACCGGATGCCCGGGCAGATACGGCGTCAGGTGCTTTGCCACGGCAATCGGGCCCATGCCCGGGCCGCCGCCGCCGTGCGGAATCGCGAACGTCTTGTGCAGGTTGAGATGACAGACGTCGGCGCCAATCGACGCAGGACTGGTCAGCCCGACCTGCGCGTTCATGTTGGCGCCGTCCATGTACACCTGGCCGCCGTGCTCGTGGACGATCGCGCAGATCTCCCTGATGTCCTCCTCGAACACGCCGTGCGTGGACGGATACGTCACCATCAGCGCCGCAAGGCGGTCATGATACTGCTGCGCCTTTGCGCGGAGGTCGTGGAGGTCGACGTTCCCGTTCTCGTCGCACGCGGTGACGACCACTGTCAGCCCCGCCATCGTCGCGCTTGCCGGATTCGTCCCATGCGCACTCGACGGGATCAGGACGACGTTCCGCCCGGAGTTGCCGCGGTCGCGATGGAACGCCCGGATAGTCATGAGGCCGGCGAACTCCCCCTGGGCCCCTGAATTCGGCTGCAGGGAAACGGCGGCGAAGCCGGTGATCGTGCAGAGCGCTTCCTCGAGCTCGCGGCACACCTGCGCATAGCCGGCGGCCTGCAGTCGCGGGGCGAAGGGATGCATGCGGGAAAACTCCGGCCAGCTGACGGGAATCATCTCCGACGCCGCATTGAGCTTCATCGTGCACGACCCCAGCGGGATCATTGATGTATCCAGTCCGACATCCGTGCGCTCGAGGCGCTTGATGTATCGCATCATCTTGGTTTCGGAGTGATGCGTGTTGAACACCGGATGCGTGAGGTAACTCGACGTCCGATGGAGCGCGGCCGGGGCCTTCAGTGCAAAGGCGCCACGCTTGAACACGGGGAATCCCGTTCGGCTCGATGCCTTCTTGAAGACGTCCACGATCGTGCCAACGTCGGCGATGCTCGTCGTTTCGTCGATCGATATCCCGATCCCCTCGGCGGCGTAGCGGAAGTTGACCCCGGCGGCCTCCGCGGCCATCCGAACGGCATCAGCCGGCGCCCCGGTAATCCGCAGCGTGTCGAAATAGGCGGCGTTGGTCTGCGCGAAGCCGAGCGTCACGAGCGCATCCTCGGTGACGCGGGCGAGATTGTGGACGCGCTCGCCAATCGCGCGCAGCCCTTCGGGCCCGTGGTACACGGCGTACATCGCGGCCATGTTGGCGAGGAGCGCTTGCGCCGTGCAGATGTTCGACGTCGACTTCTCGCGGCGAATGTGCTGTTCCCGCGTCTGGAGCGCCATCCGGTAGGCCTGGCGTCCGGCAGCGTCGACAGAGATGCCGATGATTCGCCCGGGCGCCTGGCGGACGAACGACTCGCGCGTCGCGAGAAAGGCGGCATGCGGCCCGCCATAGCCGAGCGGCACACCGAATCGCTGCGAGTTCCCCACGACCGCGTCTGCCCCCATCTCCCCGGGAGGGGTGATGAGCGTCAGCGCGAGAAGATCCGTCGCCACGGCAACCAGAAGCCCCGCGGCGTGCGCCTTCTCGATCAGCGGCCGCAGATCCCGGATCTCGCCATGGTCGTCGGGATGCTGCAGCAACAGGCCGAAGGCCCCATCCATGGGCAGCGTGTCCGGATTCCCGATCTCGAGGCGGATGTCGAGCGGCTCCGCCCGGCCCCGGAGCACGTCGATGGTCTGCGGAAAACAGCGCGACGAAACGAGAAACACGCTCTCCTGCCCCGCCGGCGCTTTCTTCGTCTGGAGGCGGTGGAACATCGTCATCGCCTCGGCTGCCGCCGTCCCTTCGTCCAGCAGCGACGCCGTCGCGATCTCCATGCCCGTCAGGTCCTTGACGACGGTCTGGAAGTTGAGCAGGGACTCCAGCCGCCCCTGCGCGATCTCCGCCTGGTAGGGCGTGTAGGGCGTGTACCAGCCAGGGTTCTCGAAGACGTTCCGCAGGATGACGCTTGGCGTGATGCAGTCGTAGTAGCCCATGCCGATATACGAACGGTTCACGACGTTCCTTGCGGCGATCCCGCGCACCCGATTGAGGTACGCGAACTCGGTGTCCGCGTCTGGCAGATCCAGCGGCGTCTTGAGGCGGATCCCCGGCGGGATCGTCTGATCGATCAAGACGTCGAGCGACGGCAGGCCGATCGCGCGCACCATCGCGTCGCGCTCGTGCTCGTCGGGACCGATGTGCCTGCGTTGGAAACTTCCGAGAGGGGGTTGGTTCATGCGTTATCTGGTCAGCTGGGTATAGGCCGCCGCATCGAGGAGATCGTCGGCTTCCGCGGGCGTAGTCATCTTCACCACGATCATCCAGGCGTCGTGCGGGGCGGTATTCACCGACTCCGGCCGCTGGGCCAGCTGCGTGTTCACTTCGACCACTTCCCCGCTGACGGGCGAATAGAGCTCCGAGACGGCCTTGACGGATTCGATCGTGCCGAACACGTCACCTTTCTTGAACGAACGGCCTGGCTCGGGTAGTTCCAGATACACGACGTCACCGAGCTGCTTCTGTGCGTAGTCGGTAATCCCCACGCGGGCCTGGTCGCCCGCGATGCGGACCCACTCGTGGTCCTTGGTGTATTTCAAGTCCGACGGATGCATCTGAGCTCCTTCACGTGCGACGTGCTGAATCATTCGGGCGCTTGTAGAACGGCATTGGCACGACCTGCGCTCGCACTCTTCGGCCCCGGATGTCGATCTCGAATTCGGTTCCGTTGTCGGTGCTGCCCGCGGGCAGGTACGCCATGCCGATGGCCTTCTTCAGAAACGGTGTCTGCGTGCCGCTGGTGACGACGCCGGCCTTCTCGCCGCCGACGTAGACGTCATGACCGTGGCGTGCGATCGCGCGATCGAGCACCTTGAAGCCGACCAGCTTCTTCGTCGTCCCTTCGGCCTTCTGGCGGCGGAGGACGTCCGAGCCGATGAATGCCTCCTTCTTCCAGCCGACGATCCAGCCGAGATCCGCCTCGACGACGGTCGTCGTTTCGTCGATGTCATTACCGTACAGGCGCATCGCCGCCTCGAGGCGGAGCGTATCGCGGGCGCCGAGACCAGCGGGCACGACACCCGCCCCTTTACCGGCGGCGAGGATGGCGCTCCACACGCGGTCCGCCTGTGCCGGAGGCACGAAGACTTCGAAACCGTCCTCACCCGTGTAGCCGGTGCGCGCGATGAACAGCGGCGTGCCGTCTTTCGCCATCACTTCGACAGCGGCGAACTTGCCTAGCTTGCCGGCGACGGCTGAATCGTTGTCGTCGAGCAAACCGAGGACACGATCGCGCGCGGTCGGGCCCTGCACCGCGATCATGCCGAAGTCACTGCGCTCGGTGACGCTGACGTTGAACGGCTGCGCCTGTGCGTTGATCCAGGCCAGATCCTTTACGCGCGTGGCGGCATTCA
>JACDCA010000610.1 GCA_013694635.1 Acidobacteriota bacterium
GCCCGGGATGGTTGTGCCACCCGCTGTGCGAGTCCGCGGGGAATGCGATCGTTTGAACTGCAATATCCAGTTCTGGCCTGGCCACGACCCCCACTTCCCAGTTGTCCGCGGTATTCGCCTGAGCCGCCAGAGGATGGTCCTTTGGAACCCAGCCGTCACCGACCCGTACGCCTCCGCCGATCGCCTCAAACGGATCGGGCGTGGTGGATACGCTCCCGCGCTTGACACTGAATGCCTCGTGGAATGTTGCGCGACCGATCAAAGTCGACGTCGTGCCAGAACTAGGCGTTGACGACGCGACAGTTGCAGAGAGCGCCGCCGCCAGTACGGCAGCCACGAGAACCATCTTTCCCATCAGAACCTTCGACATACCAACCTCCTTGTGCGCCGGGCTAAACCGGCGGGGTGTAGTGAATGAAAGAGTCATACGGTGAAGGATTAGCGAAACCATGATTCCTACTCCGACTGTCCGAGTGGGCCCGCGGCTCGAGAGCGAGCGTGTCTGATTCAGTAAACGTTGCCGCCGGAGAAATTGGACAACCGCTTGTGGCGTCCTCAATGGATGCGGTGACGTGCGCTGACAGGTGTCGGTTCCGGACCGATGGACGAAGGCCGTTGTGTCCTAGCGGGGTGCTGAAAAAGTGACTCGCGAGGGATCGACATCGTGATCTCCCCGTACTACGCTGCAATCGCTCTACACGATCCGCAGCGAGCGGTTGCTGATGGAAGAGATCGACTACAGCATTTTGTTTCGGTGGTTCGTCGAGCTCGCCATGGACGACGCGATCTGGTCGCCGACGACCTTCAGCAAGAACCGCGACCGGCTGTTGCAGGGGGACATCGCCGCGGCATTCTTTGACGCGGTGGTCGCACAGGCGCGCAGGCGCGCACGGGCGGTCTTTTGTCGGATGAGCATTTCACCGTGGACGGGACGCTGCTGGAGGCGTGGGCCAGCCTCAAGAGTTTTCGCGCCAAGTCGGTGCTGCCGCGTTTCAGTTCCCGTGCAAGCGCATCGATGCCCACCTGTGCGCATATCATATAATTTTAACGCACACAGGGCTGGTCAAGGGTCGGGGGCTCGGGGCTCGGGGCTCGGGGCTCGGGGCTCGGAACGCAAAGGCGCTACTATGGAGCTATGCCTTACCCGGAATCTTTCATTGGACCGATGCGCGAGGAATTGACTCGCCTCGGGGTGCGCGAACTGCGGACGGTGGCAGATGTCGACGTCCTTCTGACCGAGAAATCAAAAACCATAATGGTAGTCGTCAACTCGATGTGCGGGTGCGCCGCCGGAAAGGCGCGACCTGGCATTGCGCAGGCGCTCCAGCATCCGGTCAAACCCGACGTCGTCGCGACGGTGTTTGCCGGCGGCGATATCGAAGCCACGGACCGCGCCCGCAGTTACTTCACGCCGAACCCGCCGTCTTCCCCGTCGATCGCGATCATGCGCGACGGACAGGTGCTCCACTTCGTCCACCGGCACCAGATCGAGAACCAGAACGCAGAAGCGATCGCGCGTAACCTGACGGAAGCCTTCGACCGGCTCTGCGGCACGACCGCGTAGACCACCGCGCCCACCTTTGACCGCAGAGGCCGGCTTCAGCCGGCCTGATGCAGCGCAGTAGAGGCCGACTTCACTCGGCCTGCGTCTAAGCTTCTACTTATGCCGTTACACGTCCGCTCCCGTCGAGTTTTTGTGCTGCTCGTCACGCTGTTGATCCCAACAGCAATCGTGGCGATCCAACGCACGCAATCAGGATCTGTTGCCACCGAGAAGATTTTCGAGGCGCTGGCGATTCGCGAAGGTCAGACCGTCTGCGAGGTCGGCGCCGGAGACGGCGAGCTAAGCATTGCGGCCGCCAAGGTGGTGGGCTCGAACGGTCGCGTGTACACCAGCGAGCTTGGCGACGACCGCCTGAAGGCACTTCGAGAAAAGGTCGCCGCCAGCGGTCTCGGTCACATCACCGTCGTCGAAGGGGAGGTCACGAAGACAAGGTTTCCCGACGCTGCATGCGATGCCCTGTTCATGCGGAACGTGTATCACCACTTCGCCGATCCGGCGGCGATGAACACGTCCATTGCGGCCTCGGTGAAACCCGGGGGCCGCGTGGCCGTCGTCGACTTCACGCCACCCGGGAAGGAAGCCGAGACCCCCACGGATCGCGGCAAGGACGGCATGCACGGGATCAGCGCCGAATCACTGTCACGCGAGCTGAAGGACGCCGGTCTCGAGCCAGTCTCGTCCCAGCTCGGCGATCAGCGGTGGTTCATGGTCGTGGTGGTCAAGCCGAGGACCTGAGCGGTTGGCGTGCTTTCCGGGGCGGGCATTGGTGCAGCGGTCGGCGCGATCGTGGACGCGCTGCATCGCTGAAGCATCTCGCTGCTCCGGCGTGAGCGCCACTCGGTCGTCACGCGCACGTGGCATGCACGGCACAGGAGGCGGTAGTTTTCGAGGCCGCATTCACCACCGCCGTCGGCGACCGGAACGATGTGATCGGCCTCCCACCGCGGCCGCGCGGCGCGCCAGCGCTTGCGGCCGGCACGATCAGACGCCGGCGGTTTGGCGCGCGACCACTCGCGGTGCGCCTTGACCACGTTCACGCCGCACAGCCGGCAGATCCCTTTGTCGTGCTTCTTGACCTCCCGCCGGACATACCAGGGACTGCTGCGGATCTTCCACTCGTGCACGCACGCGTCACTGCAGAACGTCCGCCGCGGCGACACGACCAAACCGCGGCACCATCGGCAGATGGGCTCCCCCGCTTCGCTCCGATCCGGCTTGCCCCATTGATCCGCCGTCACAACCCGCGCGCGCCTCGTGCTCACGCGGGATCTATCGGTGCCGAATCGTGCAGGGTTTAGGCGTCAGCAGCCCATCGCATGCCTTCGCGCGCGATGTCGGCCGGAATGGTGTGCCCGTCGTCGAATTCGCGGAAGGTTACGTCGTACCCCGCCTTCTGGAGGGCCGGGACGATGCGGCGGCTGCAGCGGTCGATCGGCAGGATCTCGTCCCGGGTCCCATGCGAGATGAAGAATCTCGGCTTGCCGTGAGGCGGTGCCGGCACGACGAAACCCGGGGAAAATCCCACCACACGGCGGAAGAGATCGCCGTTGATCAATCCGAGGGTCAGCGCATACGTCGCGCCGTCGGAAAACCCGCCGACCGACACGCGCCGTGGGTCGACGGCCGTCGTCTCGAATACGCGCTCGAACACTCGATTCAGGAAGATCACGTCCGGCCCGAGGTCTCCGCGGATGGCGTCCCAGGAGGTGTCTCGCGAATCCGGCGCCAGCACGGCAACTCCCGCTGCATCCGCCATCGATCCGAGTCGGCGAAGGATGCCCGCGCCACTGCCGCCGGCGCCGTGTAACAGCACCAGCAACGGCAGCGGCGATGTTCCTGTGTTTGCAGGCAGCTGAAGGATCGCGTCGCGCGACCGCCCGAGGCCGAGGGGCCTGGAGCCGGTGCCCGACGTCTTCGCGTCCGGGCGCGGCCGCGCCAGGATCCGGCCGCTGCCCCGGTCCTGCGACTGGCTGCCATGACAGGCGCCGCCCAGGACGAACGAGGCGAGCGCGCCGCTCATGACGGCGGTGAACTGACGCCGGGAGAGGCATTTATCGCGCATCCTTCTTGACCGCATTTGCCGTCAGTTGAACGGATTCGCCTGGCGGAATCTCAGCCGGCGCTTCGAGCTCGAGTCGGACGACAACGCCCGAGAGCGGAGGTGGTGGAGTCGTAGGACCCTTGTCGCATGAAGCCGCCACAACCCAGGCTTCCAAGTACGGCAACTGCTCTCGGACGCGAAGAACGAACCGACGCCATGACCCCCTCCCCGCCAAAGGCGACCATTGTGCCTCCGCTACCGGCACAAAGCGCGTCTCTGTTCGCCGTGCTGCCACTGCATCAGGGTGATCCGATTGAACTCGGCGATGCGGTCCTTCGGATCCACCTGTTCGTTCGATCCGCCCGGGGGCGATGCGGCCCGTTGGCCGACATAGCCCAGTGAGGCAATTCGGTCGAGCACCTCTTTGTCCGCCTGTCCGGTCGCGGCTGTTCCAGGCTCTCCGGCCGGATCAAAAGTCCGCAGGCGGCGGCGCATCGCCTCGGCAACCGTCGGGTGTTCCTTCACCACGTTGCGCTCTTCCCCCGGGTCTGTCGCCAGATCGTAGAGCTCGGCCCTTGGAGCGTCGATGAACTTGTAGCGATCGGCGCGCAGCGATCGCAGAGGCGCCCACCCGAAACGCAGCGGATACATGGACTCGGCATACACCTCCGGTGCGGCATGTGGCTCCGCACCAAGGAGGTTGACGCCATCGACGCCGCTCACGGTGATGCCAAACAGGTTCAGCACCGTTGGCGTCAGGTCGACGAGTCGCGCAAGCGACGTGGAGCGTCCAACAGGCACGCCCGGCCCGCGCATGAGGAACGGCACGCGAAGCACCTCTTGATACAGGAAGATGCCATGTGCTTCCTCGCCGTGGTCGCCGAGCGACTCCCCGTGGTCGCCGGCAACGACGATGATCGTGCGCTTCAGCAGGTCGCGAGATTCGAGGTGAGTGATGAGCCGGGCGATCTGTGCGTCCTCGTACTGAATCGCCGCAACGTATGGATCGAAATGACGGTCTTTGTACTCGTCCGGCAGGTCGTACGGACGATGGGTATCGAATAGGTGAATCCAGGTGAAGAACGGTTCCGAATCGTGATCGCGGAGCCACGTCGTCGCCTCGTCGACGACGTCGACGGCGCGACGTCTGGTCGGGATTCCAGGGCAGCGACCCGCCGCGCCTGCGCTGTACAGATCGAACCCCTGCTCGAGGCCGCGGCCAGGCGCGAGCACCGCCGAGGCGACAAACGCCGCCGTTCTCAGGCCGTGACGGCGGAGCGACTCGGCCAGGGTCGTGAATTCGGGCGACAACGGCGCGCCCGCGTTGTCACGAACGGCGAGTCGGGGCGGATAGATGCCGGTAAAGAGCGACGCATGAGACGGCAGCGTCAGCGGGACCGCGGCGAAAGCTTCTTCGAACACAATGCCGTCACTCGCGATTCTGTCGAGGGCGGGAGTGTCGAACCCGGCGAAGCCGTAGACCGGCAGCCGGTCGGCCCGCATGGTATCGAGCGTAATCAAGAGGAGATTACGCGGGCGCTCGGGACCGCGGCGCCTGGAATGCGACACCGCAATCACCAGCAGCACCACTGTCAACGGCAGGGCGACGGCGTGGCGCCGCCAGACCATCGTTGACTACCGCCGCAGCATTTCGAAACCGTGGTTGCCGTGGCACTGCGCGCTGAACGGCGTGAAGGGGGCCGCAGATTTCGCTGACGTCACGATCGATCCGCTCAGGGTCCCCGCGATGCGCCCCGGTGTGGCCGTCGTTATCGCGATTCCGCCGATCAGCACCGTGAGGTTGCCGATGCGCTCGACGATGTCGAACGTTTCGACGTAGTAGTAGTAAAAGGAGAAGTCACCGACCGAGAATCTGATCTCATTGCTGACTTCGACGAAACCTGTAAAGCCGCGTCCACGGCCGTTGGTGACAATGAAGTCCGCATTGCCGAGCGTCACGGTGAGGCGGGCGCCGTCCTGCGCAACGTTCGCAACGTACTCCCGACGCCGTGCCTCGGCCGGCAAAGAGGAGCATTGTGCGCCGGCAAGGATGGTCAGTGTATACACACCCTTGAAGTCCGCTCTTTCCCGCACGGCGACCATCTCCACATCCTGTGTGCCGTGCGCCGTGACGTCGAGCTGCTGAAGGGTGTTCTGATAGCCGTCCTTTTTCGTGTGGATCCGCACCACCCCCTTCACGCCGTACAGAGCATAGAATCCACCGGAACCAGATTGCACGGTCAGTCCTTCGCCGATTCCAGAGATGACGGTCACACTCGCCCCGTCGATTCCGAAGCCGCTCTCCTTGACAGTGCCGCTGAGTCGAAAGGTGCCACTCGGAAGCACCAAGATGCCTCTACTGGCACCTCGCTGCCCGAACCGGGCGTGGACAAACGTCTCACCATTCGTCTTTCCCGTCGCGAGCCCCGAGGTATTCACCTGAAGGATGGCGGGAGAGTTGGTAGACCACTGCGTCTGCGCGGTCACGTTCTCGACCGAGCCGTCGGTCTTAATGGCATTCGCAGTCAGTTGAACCGACTCACCGGGTGCGATTTCCGACGGCCCGACGATCTCGATCCGCACCGTCGCCGGTGCAGGAGGTGGCGGAGGCGGGGTGGGGCCCCCCGGCCCGGCGGGATTTCTATTGCACGATGCCAACAGCAGCGCGAAACCCGCGGCGCCGGCAACGAGGAGGTGACGCGGTCGGATGGGCACGAGATGCCTCCTCAGCTGAAAACCGATGGCACGTCGCTATGGCGTGTCGGCGGCAGCTTCTCTCGTACGCCGCCGAATAGCAAGGCCTAATCGGTCGTTCAATCCATGGCTTTTTCGGGCGGCGGCGCTGACGCATGGAAATCCACGTAGAACCGCCGCGTGTAGTCCTCCAGCAGCTGGTCGACCCGTTCCGGGCTGTCGGACGTGACGATCAGCCCGGCATGATGACGTTTGCGCAGCCGGACGGCAATCTCGGGATCGTCGTAAGCAGACATGTCCGGCGCTTCCTGCCGCGCGAGTGACAGCACGATGCCTCCGCATTGGCTCCGCGCGGCCGGCGGTTCGTAGGTGCCGTGCTCCCCGGCAATTTCCACGCGCGCCCATTCGCGCCACAGGTTGACGCCGGTCGCGGCCTCGACGACGTCGACGATGAACGCGCCGCCGACGCGCGCAGAGGTCTCGAGAAAGTACCAGCTGCCGTCGCCGCTGCGGATGAACTCGGTATGCGATGCGCCGCGCACGAGGCCGAACGACTGCAGCACCCGGGCATTCAGCTCGAGTAGCGGTGTCGCGGCAGGATCCGAGCCTGCGAGCGTGCGGGTCACGAAGATGCCCCCTTCGTGTGCGACGGCCATCGGCGGCATGCGATACCGGCTGGTCACGGCAAAGCGCACCTGCCGCTCGAAGGCGATCGAATCGACGTGAAAGACATCGCCGGGGATGAACTGCTCGAGCAGGTACTCCGCATGCGCGTCTCCGAACGCGTCAACGATTTTCCAAAGATCCTCGGACGACTGCACTGTGCGGATGCCGATCGCGGCCGCCTGCGATCGCGGCTTGAGGACCCACGGCGCCGGCATACGGGACGTCCACTCGTTGATCGTGTCGTTGTTCAGGACGTGGACGAAGTCGGGGCACGGGATGCCGGCGCTCCGTGCGCGACGCCGCATCGCGAGCTTGTCGCGAAACGCCCGGGCGGTGGTCTCCCCCATTCCGGGAACGAAAAGATGCTCTCGCAGCATGGCGCCGAGCTCGACGTCGAAATCGTCGAGCGCAACGATCCGATCGACGCGTTCGGTCCTGGCGAGATGCGCAGCCCCCTTGCGGATGTCGGCGTGCGGCATCTCGCGGTTGATGTAGTGAAAGGCGTCGATCGACTCGCGCGGCCAGTCGGCCTCTCGCAGTTTCTCCTCGGTCAGAAGCAGCACGCGGCAGCCCTGACGGTGGCACTCGCGCAGAAACTCGTGCCCCTTGAGATATGTCGCGATGCAGAGCACTGTCAGCATTCAGTCGACTCCGTGTGCTTTCCACCGCCGGTGCTCGCCGAGCAGCGGCGGCATCCCGTGTTCCTCGTCGCCCGACATCGGTCTCCCGAAGTAAAAACCCTGACCGAGCTCGGACCCGAGGGCGCGCAGCTCGAGGAGCTGGTCGGGTGTTTCGACCCCCTCCGCGATCACACGAAGGCCGAGGGCATGGCCGAGGGCGATGATCGCTTCGACGATCTTCGTGTCGTGCCCGCCGAGCGCGACGCCGTCCACGAACGATTTGTCGATCTTCAACAGGTCCAGAGGGAAACGCTTGAGATAGGAAAGGCTCGAGAACCCCGTCCCAAAGTCGTCGATCGCCAGGAGCACACCGAGAGACTTCAGCTTGGTCAGGATCTCGATGGTGGTTTCTGCCCCGGCCATGGCGACGGTTTCGGTGATCTCGATAACCACATGGCTGGGATCGATCCCCGTTGTTTTGAGAACGTCCCGGACTTCGTC
>JACDCA010000611.1 GCA_013694635.1 Acidobacteriota bacterium
AACGACCTCGGTCGACCCTGACCGCGCACAGTCATGAGCCTCGAACACGGCGCTCGCCTCGGGCATTACGTGCTGGGACCTCCGCTCGGGGCCGGCGGAATGGGCGAAGTCTATCGCGCCAGCGATAACAAGCTTGGCCGTGACGTCGCGCTGAAGTTCCTGCCGACAGAGCATCGGTTATCTGACGAGCATCGCTGATCCCGATCCGTGATCCCGCATCACGAAGTCGATCTTGATGAGGGATCACGGATCCGGTTGGCGAGTACGGGTCGCGATCGCACACTCCAGCCTATAATCCCCGGACCCCGTTGCATCTGTCTCTCGGCACCCGTATCGGGCCGTACGAAATTGTGTCTGCGCTCGGCGCCGGCGGCATGGGGGAGGTCTACCGCGCGCGCGATACGCAGCTCAATCGCGACGTCGCGATCAAGGTCCTGCCCGAGGTCTTCGCGCAGCACACGGACCGCGTCGGTCGCTTCACGCGTGAAGCGCAGACACTCGCCGCGCTGAACCACCCCAACATCGCGCAGATCTACGGAGTCGTTGACCTCGCGGGTGACACCGGAAGCCACATCGGCGC
Source organism: Acidobacteriota bacterium (assembly GCA_013694635.1). Lineage (GTDB taxonomy): Bacteria > Acidobacteriota > Vicinamibacteria > Vicinamibacterales > 2-12-FULL-66-21 > JACDCA01. Next base: position 581 of record JACDCA010000611.1, read on the forward strand.
CCTCGTCATGGAACTGGTCGAGGGAGAGGACCTGACGGCGCTGATCGCGCGTGGCCCGATCCCGCTGCCCGAGGCGCTCGCGATCGCGCGCCAGATCGCTGACGCGCTCGACGCGGCCCACGAGGCGGCGATCGTTCATCGCGATCTCAAGCCGGCGAACATCAAGGTCCGTGCGGACGGAACCGTCAAAGTGCTCGATTTCGGTCTCGCCAAGGCGCTCGCGCCGGAAGGCGTGAGCACCACGGCGCACGCGATGAACTCCCCCACCTTCACGGCCCACCCGACACAGATGGGGATGATCATCGGCACGGCCGCCTATATGGCGCCGGAACAGGCGAAGGGAAAGGCGGTCGACAAGCGCGCGGACGTCTGGGCGTTCGGCGTCGTGCTGCACGAGATGCTGACCGGCAAGCAGCCCTTCAGCGGCGAGACGATCACCGACGTGCTCGCCGCCGTGCTGACGCGGGAGCTCGACTGGACGTCGCTGCCGGCGTCTACTCCACGCGCGCTGCGCCGGCTGCTGACGCGCTGTCTCGAACGTGATCCACGGCGGCGGCTGCGGGACATCGGCGATGCGCGGTTGGAGCTCGACGAGGCGGCGAACGCCGACGCTGTGGAAACCGGTCCCGCGATTCAGCCGGCCCGCCGCTGGCTTCCCTTGATCGTGGCCGCGGCAGCCACTGCTGTCGCCGCGTGGGCGCTTTCGACCCGCTCGCCGGTGCCGCCCGACACCGTCGAGGGACATTTCACGATCGAGCTGCCGGAGGACGCCGCCCTGGTGACCAACGACGTGCCGGTCTGGAGTGAAGGCCCGCTCGCCGTCTCACCCGACGGCCGGGTCGTCGTCTATGTGTCGCCGAGCGGCCGCGGCACGCAGCTCTTCGCGCGCGCCATGGCCGAGCAGACGCCGCGCGCGCTGTCAGGAACGCAGGGGGCTCGACTCCCCTTCTTCTCCCCCGACGGACGGTGGGTCGGGTTCTTCGCGGACGGAAAGCTGAAGAAAACGCCGCTCGCCGGCGGAACGCCCGCCACGCTCGCGGATGCGCCGGACGGAACGGGTGGCAGCTGGGGAGCACACGGCGAGATCGTGTTCGCCGCGACGTATTCGTCGGGTTTGTTTGCAGTCGCGGAGGCGGGCGGCACGCCACGCCGCGTGACGACGCTCGATTCGGCTGCCGGCGACGGCGTGCATGGGTGGCCGCAGGTGCTGTCCGACCACCGGGCCGTCCTCTTCACCGTCGTTGCATGGAGCCGCGAGACCTCGGCGATCGTCATGGTGAACCTGCAGAGCGGGGAGCGGCGCGTCGTACAGCAGGACGCCTCGTTCGCGCGGTACGTGCCTGGCGACGCCGGAGGCGCCGGGCACCTCGTCTTCGTCCGGGACGGAGCGCTGATGGCTGCGCCGTTCGATCCGGCGGCGCGCGAGCCGGCCGGCACCGCGGTGACGGTGCTGAATGGTGTGCGCGCGGCACAATTCGACATTTCGACGAGCGGCGTGCTGGCGTACGCGCCAGGGACTGGACGCCCCCTGGAATTTTCCCTGGTATGGGTCGATCGGAGCGGCGTATCGAGTCCGATCAACGACCTGCCGCGCGGCTACGAAGACCTGCACCTGTCTCCCGACGGCCGGAGCGTCGTCGCCACGATCGAAGAGGCAGGCGCGGAGGTTCCCGCGCACGTCTGGCTGGCGGATGTCGGCCGCGGCACGCTGACGCGACTGACGTTCGATGGTTTCAGCCGCGATCCCGTGTGGGCGCCTGACGGGAAGTCGATCGTGTTCGGATCGAAGCGCGGTGAGGACAAGTTCGGCCTCTACCTCCAGCGCCTGGACGGCCGGTCCCCCGCCGAGCTGCTCTGGGGCAGCCCGGTTCCCTTCTGGCCAGACCCCCAGTCGTGGACACCGGATGGCCGCGTCGTGGTGTTCACGACGAAGGGGACCGACACCCACGACGACATCTGGACCGTCTCGCTCGACGACCGCCAGGCGCGGCCGTGGCTGCAGACTCCGGCCACCGAGTGGGC
>JACDCA010000619.1 GCA_013694635.1 Acidobacteriota bacterium
GTGTTGTCTTCCAATAAGCTGACTAAAGTCTCTATAAATACCCCAAATACGCCTCCTGAGTTGGACTAGCCTTCTCGGCGTGAAAAGTCTGCCGCTCGGGATCAGCGTCACCTCGCCGGAGCCGAGGGCGAGCGATGGAACCATCGGCAGCGGTGACGCGATCCCCAGCCGCTGCGCGTAGTGACTCGTCGCGGTCGTCCCCACCTGCTGCATGAACTGCGGCCGCCCGGTTGCTCGACACTTTTAGCGCACGACGCACCGTGTACTTCGGAGGCCTCGTGTTCCCCCCGGGGGCTACGGCGCCGTGTGAATCGCATTACACAAATTGCTCCTGATCTCATGGCCTCCTGTGATCTACATCCGGACTCGCGCAGGCTTCGAGTAGATGTTGAACCCGTTCGCCCGCGCGAAGCCGATCAGCGTGATGCCGGCCTCCTCGGCAACATCGATCGCAAGGCTGGACGGCGCGGAGACGGCGCACACGATTTCGATGCCGGCGAGCCAGGCCTTCTGGACGATCTCGTACGACGCGCGGCCGCTCACGGCGAGCGCGTGCCCGGTCAGTGGCAGCCGGCCTTCGAGCAATAACCCACCGACAACCTTGTCGACCGCGTTGTGGCGGCCGACGTCCTCCGCAGTGGCGACACACTCTCCCGATGCAGTGAAGAGACCTGCCGCGTGCAGCGCTCCGGTTTCGTCGAACAGCGGCTGCCTGGCGCGGAGCCGCGCGGGCAGCGAGAGCGCGGCGGCGCGGCTGATCGTCATGGTGACCGGCAAAGGGATGGCGCGCGTTCGCAGAGAGTCGATCGTGACGCGGCCACAAATGCCGCACGACGAATGTGTCAGCACGTTGCGGCGCCCTTCGAGTTTTGCGGGCAATTCGGCAGCGGCGTCGCCAAGCAGAAAGACGTTGACGACGTTGTGCGATTCTGGGTGCTCCGGATGCCGGCAATGCTCGACCGCCCCGAGATCGTCGGCGCAGGCGATCAGTCCTTCGGCGAGAAGAAAACCAGCCGCGAGATATCGATCGGCACCCGGCGTCCGCATGATCACCGCAAACGGACGATCGTGCAGCCGAATCTCCAGCGGCTCCTCGACCGCCGCGACATCCCGTTCGTCGACCACGCCCTCATCGGAAACGCGCCGCACGTAGACTACTCGCCTCGGCGACAACAAATCGCGGACAACTCCGTCAGACATCAGCCTGTCGCGGCACGTGGGACGTGGCACGTGGCACGCGGCACGTGTCTAATTCCACCTCAGCCCCTTCAGCTGATCGAGGTTCACGTTGCCGCCGCTGAGGACGGCCACGACTCTGGCTCCTGCCGGCGCGGCGAGGAGATGATGAAGTAATGCGGCCACCGGCGCCGCGGCCGCTCCCTCGACCACGAGCTTCGTGTGTGCCATCGTCCATACCATCGCCTCGAAGATCTTGTCGTCGGGTAGCGTCACGATCTCGTCGACGAACCGCCGGACCACCTCGAAGGTTGTCTCGCCGACGCGTTTGACGCGGAGGCCGTCGATGATGCAATCGACGCGGTCGAGCGTTACGAGCGCGCCACGGCGGACGCTGTCGTGCATGGCGGGGGCGCCGGACGATTCAACGCCGACGATCTTCACCGACGGCTTGAAAGCCTTCACCGCCATCGCGACGCCCGAGATCAGCCCGCCGCCGCCGATGGGCACGACAATCACGTCCACCTCCGGCCAGTCGCGAATGATTTCGAGACCAACCGTCCCCTGGCCGGCGATCAGGTCGAGATCGTCGAACGGATGCACATAGGTCAACCCGCGCTCGCGGACGAGCTCCTTCGCTTTCTCGTTGGCTTCGTCCCAGATCGTGCCGTGCAGCACCACCTCGGCGCCGTAGCCACGCGTGGCCGCCACCTTCGAGGGCGTCGCGTTTTCGGCCATGACCACGACGGCCTTGATGCCGTGGATCTTCGCCGCCAGCGCGACCCCCTGCGCGTGATTGCCGGCAGACGAGCAGATCACTCCCCGCCGCCGTTCTTCATCCGTCAGGTACGTGAACTTGTTGAGCGGACCGCGGATCTTGTACGAACCGGTCTTCTGAAAGATCTCGGCTTTCAGCCGGACGTCGAAGCCCGTAAGCTCACTGAGGATCCGCGAGGAGAGCAGCGGCGTGTGATGGATGTGCGGCGCGACTTTTTCGTAGGCAGCCTCGAAATCCTCTCGGCCAAGCGGCGCGCGTTTCATTTTGCCGCCGTCATCATGATCTCGACGACGGCCCCTCCCGCGACCAGACCTGTGCCGACAGTGGTGCGGGCGGGAAACTCCTTTCCGAAAAACGCGCGGTACTCGGCGTTCATCGACTGAAATTGTTCGAGGTCCGTCAGGTACACGAGGCTGTCGACCACATCCGCGGGCGTGTACCCCGCAGCGTCAAGCGTCTTCCGGATGCGGGCGAGCACTTCCTTCGTCTGCGCCGCCGCGTCCCCGGCGTTCTCAGGGGTGTGACCAAGGACGCCGGACAGGTACAGCCGGTTACCGGCGCGCACGGCCTGGCTGAGAGGGAGATTGGGATTTGCGCCGATCGCCTGCCGCGGAGCGGATGACGCGATGAAGGTCATCTCGACGGCGAACCCCTTGCCCGCCAAGCCGGCCTTTACCGTGGCGCGCGCCGGTGGATCCTGCTTGAAGTACGAGCCGTAGGTCGCATTCATCTGCGGAAACACGGTCGCGTCAGGAAGGTACACGCGCGCACTGACAATGTTCGAGTAGTCCATGCCCGCCGCGCGCAGCAGCTCTCCTGCGTTGTCCATCACTGCCTTCGTCTGCGCCGTGATGTCGCCGGCCACCGGAGTATTGTCGCGCCCGTTGCGCGGCACGAGGCCGGAGAGAAACAGCGTGTCGCCTGTCCTGATCGCGTAGCTGTATGGATTTGGCGGGACAGCCCACTCCTTCGGATGGACGACCGTGCGTGCGGTGCCGTTTTGCACCGCCACCATCGAGATCTCGACGAGCGCGCCGAGCAGCAGGTCGGCGATGACGGTCGTCCGTGTCGGTGGATCCTTCGGCCAGAACGCGCGATACGCCCCGTTCATGGCGGCGAAGTCGGACGCCGACTTCAAGTAGACGGTAACGGCCACCACCTGTGGGAGCGATGACCCGGACGCCTCCAGCGCTGCGCCCATCCGCTCGATGATCCGCTTAGTCTGGGCCGCCACGTCGGCGCCAACCATGGCGCCGGCGTCGTCCTGCGACAGCGTCCCTGAGAGGTAAATGAGACCGTCAGCTTTCACCGCGACGCTGTACGGGCCGATGGGCGCCGGTCCCACATTCACAATCTGCTTCGAAGATGTCTGCATAGCGCTCAATGAGGCGGCCAGACAGACGGCCGCTGGTGACGGTAGCCGCATGGCCGCCATTCTACCGTGCGTTCACGGCGATCGACTTTGGCCGGCGCTCACCGTAACGGTTCTGTGCGAACCATCACATATTGGTTACGGCACCAGCCGGACATCTTCACATTTCTGGCCAAAAACCCGTGTTTCTGGGCCGACGTCGTCGGTACTTCCGGTGCAGTTACCGTTTCGATGCATGCCCTTCGTTCGGCTCTCATCACGCTTGCCCTTGTCGGCGCATCCTCCACCGCTCTGGCCCAACCACCACCTAAACGATTGCTCGAACAGGCGCCGGGACAGTTGAAACAGACACGCGGCGCGTCGGTCGCCGCGACCCGTCATGCGCTGACGCGCGTCGACACGGAGGCCCTGGCGTTCGACCACCTCGAGCTCACGTTGTTCGACGATGTGCGCGTAACGGCGCGGCGCACGAGCCGCAGTCACGCACGCACCGGTTCAACCGTGTGGCACGGGACGCTCGAGGCACCCGATCGGGGCGAGATGACGCTCGCAATCGTCGACGGAGCCCTCGCCGGCAACGTGACAGTGGACGGTCGCACCTTCGAGATCGGTTTTGCGGGGGGTGGGTTGCACGAGGTTCGTGAGGTGAATCATGCGCTCTTCCCGACCGAGGATCCCCCGGTCGAGCCGTTCGATCGCTTCTCGTCGTCGGGCGCGTCCGGTTCGTCTTCTGACGCTGCCGCCGATACTGCCGGTCAAATCGACGTGATGGTCGTCTGGACGCCGGCGGCACGGAACGCCGTGGGCGGAACGACGGCGGCGATTCAAAGCGTGGTTGATCTCGCCGTCGCAAACGCCAATGTCTCGTACTCGAACAGCCAGATCGCGACGAGCCTCCGCCTCGTCTACAGCGGAGAGGTCAGTTTCGCGGAGACACCTTCGAGTATTTCGACCGACCTGTCACGTTTTTCGGGGGCGAGCGACGGATACATCGACCAGGTGCACACGTTAAGAAATCAATACGCGGCCGACATTGTCACGCTGATCGGGAGCGGGTATGCAGCCGCGGGCTATTGCGGCGTTGGCTACCTGATGTCTTCCGTTTCGACGAACTTCGCCAGCAGCGCCTTCAACGTGGTCGATCAGTCATGCGCCGGAGGCTATCTGAGCTACGCCCACGAGGTTGGTCACAACCAGGGGCTGCATCATGATCCCGCGAATGCCGGGAGCACACCGTCGTACCCGTACGCCTACGGGTTTCAGGATCCCTCGGGAGCGTTCCGGACCGTCATGTCCTACGGCGGTGCGACACGCGTCCAGCAGTTCTCGAATCCGAACGTGCTTTACGCTGACAGGCCCACAGGGACTTCCGCGCAGGACAACGCGCGCGCGCTCAACAACAACGCGGCAACCATTGCCAACTTCCGGTCGGCCTCTGAAACGACGCCGTGCAGCTACTCAGTGAGTCCTCCCTCGATTTCCTTCACCGAAACCAGCGGGACGGCCACCATCGACGTGACGACGTCCGCTGGGTGCTCCTGGACGACGGCAGCGGGGGCAACCTGGGTGACGGTGGGGCCGGGCGGATCGGGACCAGGCTCGGTTGTGGTGACCGTGGCGGCCAACACCGCTGCCGCACGGTCGACGACGGTCACTGTGGCGGGAAAACCCGTGAGCATCAGCCAGGCAGGCCCAACGCCAACCTGCAGTTACAGCGTTTCACCGCTGTCGTCTACGGTGCCGTCAACGGCAGCGACGGTACAAGTGCAGGTCACGACCGCGGCAGGCTGTGCCTGGACGGCGCACAGCAATACGGGATGGCTGAAGGCCAGCGGAGGCGGATCCGGAAGTGGTGTGGCTACGCTGCAGGTGGGCGCCGCGTCCGGTAAATCGCGAACGGCGACAGCGACCATCGCTGGTCAGACGGTAACGGTCACGCAACAGGCGGCCTCGAAGAACAGATAAGCCTCACGGCAATTTAGTCGGGCAATGGCGTTCGCTCTCAGAAGGAGTAGGATATGGAATCGGGGATGGCGGATTTGCCAGTCCGGTCTGCCCCGAAAGACATCCCCCACATGAATTCAAAAGCGGCGTCAGAGCGCCTCAAGCGGGTACTCATTGTCGATGATGAACCTAACTTGCTCGAGGCCATCCGCGTGGCGTTCGAACGCGCGCACCGGGAGGTCGTC
>JACDCA010000646.1 GCA_013694635.1 Acidobacteriota bacterium
GCGCCTGTCCGACCAGCGACTTGAGCCGCCGATGCGCTTGCTCGGCGACGCCGTTTTCATGCGCGCGGCCCGGCGTGATCCGACTCGAGCGCATCCCGTAGTGATCGAGAATCGCTCGAAAACGGACTGTCAACTCGCGTCCGCCACTGGCTTTCAGCTCGTGGGTCGCGGCCGACAGATTGTCGCTGCGCAGAACGGCTGGCGCGCCGCCGAGCGCCCAGAGCGCGCCTTGTACGCCGGCCGCCAGCGCCTCAAACGTCTCCCCGAACGCGATCGCGACATACGTCCAGTGGCTGTAGCTGAGCACGAACTCAAACAGCAAATGCGGAAACGGATCGCCAGCAATCGTCACGCCGAGGTCCGTCGCGTGGGTAAAATCGATCGCCGCCTCGCGTCCGGGCGCCGCGACTTGCTCGAAGAACACCTCCGGCTCGACGCCGTGGCGCGCCCGCCAGTCGCGAAAGCGCCGCTGCAGCGTCCGCGCTTGGCCGGCGTGAAACTGCTCGGGATAGCGCATCCGCAACACCTCCAGCACCAGCTTCGCTTCCAGCACGCCTTTCAGGTCGCGCCGCAACAACGGCTCGACGTCCGTGACCCACACCGCGGCGAAGGGATCCGATCGCGTCCGCCAATCGCGGGCCTGCTTGGTCGTCGAGGGTGCCGGGCCCGTGTCCCACTCCCGAGCGGTCCGCAGACTCATCCCGCTGGCCGCCGCCGCGGCCGCCTGACTCTTGCCATCCATACGTTTCTGCCTCATGAGCCGAACCTGCGCATCCGTGACCATTGATCACAGGCTGACACAGCCGGCCGGCCGACCCGATGCGGCAGATCTAGTTGTCGCTATGCGGCAGATTTAATTGTCGCCGCGCAGCTCCGCTCCGTTCGGTGTCGTGACGATGGTGGGCGTGCTCCACGACGGGATCTCGTCGCGCTCCGTTTTCCACACCTGCTCACCGGTATCCACCGACAGCGCGACCAGGAACGAGTCGGCTTGCGTGTCCACCTGGAGGATCACCAGACCGTCCCAGATCACCGGTGAGCTCGCCGGTCCCCACTCGATCGCCGCGGTTTCCGCCGGCCCCACGCTGACGCGTCCGAGGTCCACTTTCCACAACAGCGTCCCCTTCACGGTGTAGGCGTAGAGCCCTTGGGACCCGAACCAGGCGACGACGACCCGTCCGTCCGTCGCCGGAGTCGAGCTCGCGTACGTGGATTTCACATGACGCTTGTCGCGCGGTTCGCCTTCGTAGGCGGTCTTCTGCCAGACGACGCGGCCGCTCGCCGTATCGAGGGCATACAGCACCCACTGGTGCGACGAGGTGTCATCTGACGCATCGCCGCCACCGTAGGGGCCGGTCTTGAAGGTCGCACCTCCGCGGCTGCTGATCGCGCTCGTCACGAACACCCGATCGCCCCAGACGATGGGGCTCGAGTGTGCGAGTCCTGGAATGCTCGTGCGCCACAGGATGTTCTCACGCGTCTGGACGTTCCAGCGGTTGGGCAACTGTTGCCCGTCTGCAATTCCGGCCGCGTGCGGGCCGCGGAACGACGGCCAGTTTCCCGAGCGATCGTCGGCCGGCCGTAGCCGCACGGCCCGATTGAACATCGTTCGCGTCACGGTTCGCGGTGGCGCGAGATTCGGCTCTCCGGGAGGCGCCCAGCGCGTGCTGTCGAGGAACAGCCGGCGTGGTGCGCAGGCGTCGCGGATCACCGACAGGCGGAGTTGTTTACCGTTCACCGCGAATCGATATCGGCCTGGCATCCCACAACCGTCGAATGGAATTCCCTTCAAACCTCGGCGCCTGCGACGACATCGTGGCCGGCCAGTTCGATGCCACCGGACTCGTACTTCCACGCCCCTGTGGCACGCACCTCTCCGATGCCCTCGAGGACACTGTGAACCAGAAAGGCTCCATCTGGCCGGAACTCGAGAGACGACGAACGGAACACCAGTCGGCCGGAGGGGATCAGCGTGTCCAGCGCCCGGATGTGATCCGGCGCGGCGGCCGAAGCAACGACGATGGCGGCCACGAACGAGGAATACCGCAGCCCCTGAACGTGTAGGTTCGACACCGATACGCCTCCTCGCCTGCTGCTCCGCACGAGCGGATGTCAGAGGCGTACGTTACACGAAGCGCAAGGCAAGACCAACAATGCTTCGAACATTCGCGGACGCCATGCGGACGGCATCAGGGAGTGTATGAACGTCCTCATTGCCGGAGCGTTGGTCGCGCTCGGCCAGTTCGAAGACGCGCTGGCACACGTCGAGGCTGCGTCCGGAATCCGAACGACTCGTATGCCGGTATCAACGTGGCACCGTTCTTCGACGCCATGCGGGGGCAACCGCGCTTCCAAGCACTGGTGACCCTTGCGATGCAGTGAACTTCATGCCGCCGTGACCAGCCAGTTGCGCATTCCGTCCCTGACACGTCGCGCCAGGATTGATGACCGGCCGTCGCCGAGCTTAGGGCAAAGCCATGGCAAGATCAGCGTCATGTCTGACAGCACTCCTGCGAGTACGGCCCCGATCAGCGGCCTGGTCCCAATGATCCACGTGCTCGACATGGACCGCTCGGTCGCGTTCTACCGGTCCCTCGGTTTCGAGATCGGCAACTACCAGCCCCGGGTAGGGCCGATGCACTGGGCCTGGATGTACGCGCCGAAGGCGCCGGACTGGAAGCGCGGACCCAACCTGATGTTGACGCGAAGCCAATGCGCCATCGACGCTGGAGCGCAGGAGGTGCTGTTCTACCTGTATGCGGCAGACCTGTCTGCGTTGCGCGAGCACCTGCTTGGCGCCGGCATCAAGGCCGGAGAGATTTCATATCCCGATTACCTGCCAGCCGGGGAGTTCCGCGTCGGTGATCCGGACGGCTACACGCTGATGATTGCGCAAGCGGGTGATACGACCCCCTGACCCTACGACCTGATCAGACGGATCGACGAGACGCAGTCATTGAACCCGCCCTTGCTGCAGTCGCCCGGCACTAGTGGACCGTACTAACGAGTTGTACAGCGGTCATGCGATTCTCCGCGACGGGTCCGCATAGGACCAGCGGATGGGTGTCGCGGTCTTGTTGTAATGCTTGATATAGCGCATCAACTTCCGGCGCAGGTCGGTGACGGAGGTGAAAATGCCCCGCGCCGTGACATCGCGCTCGATCTTGGAAAACCAGAGTTCGACTTGATTGAGCCAGGACGAATAGGTCGGTGTGTAGTGGAGATGGACGGACGGATGCGCCACCAAAAAGGTCCGCACCTGCTGGGTTTTGTGGGCCGAGAGATTGTCCACGATGGCGGATCCGAGCAATACACGGACGATAGGAAGCGGCGAGGTCAGGAGGCAACATAAGCCCCGTTCCTCAGATCCGAGCCCCCAATGCACGGATCCGAGCAATACACGGGATGTTCCATCACCTGAGACAAAAGTCGCGAGACTGATTGACATGTTCGGTGTTATCGCCGACTTTCCACTCAAATCGTGAGGGATCAGTTGGTCCAACAATTGCTTAGCCATTGAATCGCACTCCCCCGATCAGCCTTTTGTCATATGAAGATTTCATGCTGAAAGTAGTCCCGCTTGTCCTCGTGCTGTTGACAGGCACCATGCCGGCTTCCGCTGCGACGATTACGCTGGAGTTCGACAGCGCAGCGACCGGCTCTGGGATCATTTCCGGCCCGCTGGTCACCTCCTTGGGCACGATCACCGCCACTAATGCGGAGTTGGTGATTTTTTCGGACGATCTAGAATTCAATGCCGCGGGAGCATCAGGGAACAAGATCGATCATCAGGCTGCGCGCCTCTTGTTCGACTTCGACGTTCATTCGATCAGCTTGGTCTACGGGGGCAACTTCGGCGACATCACGATCCGAGTTGGCGATGCCTCCAACACTCCGCGCTGGACAATATCGCCATCACAACAACCGCGGCAGTTCCAGAACCGTCGTCCTTGGCGTTGCTCGGTCTCGCTCTGTTCGGCCTTGGCTGGCGCTCCCGCTCCCGCCACAGGCCGGCGGGCTGATCGGGATTGCCCTCCGAGAAGCCTTCCGGCTTCATCACGAACAACATCGAAGGCGCAATCTACCCATTGCGGAAGCGTTGGAGGGCAAACGCCCGCCAGTGGCTGCTGACAAGAAGCATCGGTCTTCACGACGGCTAACGGTAGGTCGGGTAGGCCGGAGGAGGCGCTACGCGCTCTTGTGATGATAGGAAGCATTAGCGAGGTCAGGAGGCAACATAAGCCCCGTTCTCAAGATCCGAGCCCCCAATTCACGGATCCGAGCAATACACGGACGCAGCTCCTCCGTGCGCCTGTGCACGTGACGTTCGAATACCTGCCGCGTATTCCTCCGGATCCGAGAGGCAAGTTCCGACACGTCGTCTCGGAAGTACCGACGGCGATCCGTGCGGCACGTCAAGGTTTGACGGCATAAGCCAGACTGGCAACTGATCCTAGTCGTTGCCGGGGACATCGGGACCATGATGCGTCGATTCGTCAAGCTGTTCGTCAGCGAGTCGTTGGTCAAGACGGCGCTGGACAGTGCGCAGGTCCACGGCGGATACGGCTTCATGGTCGATTACGAGGTGGAGCGGGCGCCGCGTATGCCATTGGCAGCACGCTCTCCCGGGCACCTCCGAGAGCAGCGAAACCTGATTGCGAGGTGGCTCGGTCTCTGAGGCGCGCTCGCCGGCGCACCACCGGCGATCATTGATCGAGGAGCAAGAGTATGGGAGAAAGTTAGGGATATGCTCAAGGTGTTTTTTACCGTCGACACCGAAATTTGGTGCAACGGCTGGAACGATCTCGACAGAAAGTTTCCCGACGCCTTCAGGCGGTACGTGTACGGCCCCACCCGCCAAGGTAACTATGGCCTTCCACTCCAGCTCCGGATGCTCAATGATCACGGTTTAACAGGCGTGTTCTTCATCGAACCGCTGTTTGCCACGCGGTTCGGCGACGAGCCACTTCGCGAGGTCGTAGGA
>JACDCA010000688.1 GCA_013694635.1 Acidobacteriota bacterium
CCCCGGCGTTGCGCAGCGAGCACCTCAGACGTTGGAGCTCGCGGGGCTTTCGTTCGCCGCCCTGCGCGATCAGTACCGCCGCGATCTCTTCGACGATTACCTGCCGTTTGTGGATCGACACGTCTTCGATCACGAGCGCGGCGGGTTCATGTGTGAAGTGGATCTCGATGGCCGGTTGATTTCGACGAACAAGAGCAGTTGGTTCGACGGACGGGGCTTGTGGGTCCACGCATTCCTCTACAACCACTTCGGGCGTGACCCTCGACAGCTCGAGATCTCACGCAAAACGGTGGGCTTCCTGCTCAAAACGCGGCCTTCCGGCGCGGACGATCTTTGGCCGAGGACGTACACGCGGGACGGAGAGCCGCGGATGGCGGCCGACGGCGAGATTTACGGCGACCTGTTCATAGCCGAAGGGCTTGCCGAGTACGGCGCCGCCACCGGGGATCAGAGCTACGTCGACATCGCACGTTCACTGATCATGAAATGCGTCCGGCTATACGACCGCCCCGACTACCGTCCGGTCATCGGCCGTACCTACCTCGGGCCGGAGGCGCGGCCGTTCCCGGGCGCGCGCATTCTCGGTGTGTGGATGGTGCTGCTGCGCGTCTGCACCCAGATGCTCGAGCGACGACCGGATTCGGAGATTGAAGCGGTGGCGCGGCGCTCCGTCGACGCGGTGATGCAGTCACACTTCAATCCGAAATTCGACTTGTTCAACGAACTGCTCAATCACGATCTGTCGCGGCCGGATAACGAGTACGCCGAGCTGGTTTACACCGGCCACGCCGTCGAAGTGCTCTGGATGGTGCTCCACGAGGCGCGGCGCCGTCGCGACCATGCGCTCTTCACGCTGGCGGCCGACCGATATCGCCGTCACATTGCGGTCGCCTGGGACGATGTGTTCGGGGGTGTGCTTCGAAACCTGCAACACGTCGAGCGCAACGTCTGGCTGACCGACAAGGTGCTATGGGCGCAAGAGGAAGTGCTGATTGGAGCTCTAATGCTCGTCGAGGCCGGGGTCGAGTGGGCGGCGGAGGAGTTCGCACGCATGTATCGCTACGTGCGATCGACGTATCCGCTGGCCAGCCGCGGCGTGCCGCTCTGGATGTACGCCGGCAATCGCCGGATGGAGTACGCGTCCTTTCTCGCAATGCCGCGGCGGCTGGAGAACTATCACCACCCACGGCATCTGCTGTTGAATCTGCAGGTGCTCGATCGGCTGCTTGGCGCGGCCGCCCCGCGGCTGATTCCCCGCGGCTGATTAAGGGACCCGCCGCTCAGGACGTTATGGCTTGCGAACGCGGTACTCGGCGTAGAGGTCGCGAACTGCTTCGTAAACGTGACGCTGCCTGTCAGGGTCGCAGAGATAGTGCGCCCGCCGAGCCGACCCTGGTCCCTGCTGCGCAAAGTTCCATCCTGTGTCTTTCGTGAAGTCGCGATCGTCGATCGTGAATCCGGTGGCGTCCAGATTGGCAACGCTCACACGGATGCCGAAATTGGAGACGCCCTTCTTGTCGTACAGCCGGAAGCTCAGGACGGCGGAGGACTTCCCTTGGACATGCGGTGTGAGATCAAACGTCCGCTCGACCCAGGCCAGCGCGTCGTCGGACGCCACATCCTGGTCCCACACGACCTGTCCGTCTATCAGCAGTTGCTTGAAGTGGTACCCGGCAGTCGCGACTGGATAGGAATCCTGCTCGAAGAACCGAAGCTGGTAGCGGCCGGCCGCCGGATCGATCCGGATCGTCTGACCGGCCGAGACGAAGTCACCAGGTTTCGTCGGCACCTCGGACGGTACGGTCAGATTCAGATGATTGGCGAAGCCGCATTCCTCTTTTTCAAATTGCTTGACCATGGCGTAGGTCGTGACGCCGAGGATCTCACCGCGCCTCATCGCCTCCAGCCCGGTCCGCAGGGCGCCAGCCACGTAGGTCGCCGACGGGGGATACTCGGCCACACTCATCTTCGTCGAATACACCATCAGGACCAGATCGAGACCGAACGCGTCGAGCGTGGCGTCGATACGCTTCAAGGCTTCGCCGACGCCGTCGGCCTTCTCGAAGTCGATGGTGTAAGGGAAGATCGCGCCGTCCAGATGTGCCGCGTACGACGCGAGAAACGCGTCACCGTAATCGTCGTGATACAGAACGGGAAAGAATCGGAGGTTCGGATCGATCTTGCGCGCGGCGCTTCGGAGGGTTCGCGTGTACTCGGGAGTGAACGTCGTCAGATTGGACGAGAAGTCGTCCATCGCCCAGCCTTTGAGGTTGCGATGACGCCGAGATAGTTGGGCGATCTCCTCGGCCCAGCGAACGAAGTCGGTTCCGTACGGCTTCGAACAGCATTCGCTCGGGGGGACCAGGTAGACCCAGACATCGATCCCGGCGCGTTCGGCTGCCGGCATGAACTCGCGCTGGAGATCATCCCAGTCAGAGGCAGCGTGCAGCACGAGATAGAAATAAGTAGTGACGTGAGCGTCGCGGAGCTTCGCGATGGTCGCCGGTGTGTCGACGTGACGAATTCCGTCGCCCCGGGGCGTCCGCTCGCGGATCTCCATGTTGTAGTCCGCCA
>JACDCA010000157.1 GCA_013694635.1 Acidobacteriota bacterium
GACACGATCCGTGTCAAGTTCGGTAAGAATATTCAGGGGCCGCGATAAATAAATGGACGTTCAGGCTTCTGATTTCATCACCATAGGGCTCCTCGTGCTCCTCGAGGGGCTGCTCAGCGCCGACAACGCGCTGGTGCTGGCGATCCTGGTGCTCGGGCTTCCGAAGCAAGATCAACGGAAGGCGCTGCGCTACGGTATCCTCGGAGCCTTTTTCTTCCGTATCCTCGCCATCCTGCTCGCGGTACACCTGATCCAGGTCGGGTGGGTGAAGCTGATTGGAGCGGGGTATCTGCTGTGGCTCTCGTACAGCCATTTCTTCGGCCGGGCAGCGGGGGAGGACCGGCGCGCGATCAAGCCGGCGGCCGGCTGGCTCGGGCTGTCCGCCTTCTGGGCGACGGTCGTCAAGGTCGAACTGACGGATATCGTCTTCGCGGTGGATTCGATCCTAGTCGCCGTGGCGATGTCACGCAAGGAATGGGTGATCATCACCGGCGGCGTCCTCGGCATCATCGCGATGCGGCTGGTGATCGGCCAGCTGCTCCGCGTCGTCCGCCGCTATCCGTCGCTGGTCGACGCCGCCTTCGTGATCATCGCCTGGGTGGCGATCAAGCTGCTCGTCGAATACCTGAACGGCATCCACGTCATCACCTTCCACATCAGCAAGTGGGTCTCGTTCGGGCTGATCGTCGCGATCTTCAGCATCGCCTACTTCTACGCGCGCAAGAAGGGGCCGGTGGAGGAGACCGACGAGGACGCCGCGACGGCCTTCCTGGAACAGTCGAAACGGTAGCGCTCCACGCGGATGCGAAATGCGGGATGACGTTCCTAATTCGCTGACAGCTTCAGATCGAGTGTCTGCGCTTCACCTTCGGCAAGCGTGAACCGCGTCGCGTTTGTCTTGAGGCGGCCGAGCACGTCGGGATCGTTCCATTCCCCCTGCGCGATGTAGGGAACGGCGATGGCGTAGTAGCTGCCGGCGGGGAGATCCCTGATCCGATACCGTCCCTCCTGATTCGGGCGGGCGAATGCGACGTGACGCGTCATCGGCGCGGTCCATTTCTCGGCGTCTTCCGCAAATATGACGATGGTGTAGTCGGTGGCGGGTTCAGAGCCTGTGGTGACGCCACCGGTGACGCTGGTTGATTTGGACGTGAGGGTGACCTCGACGCCCGTCACCGGCTGGTTCGGTTTGATGGCGATCCCCGTGTCGGTCACATCGGCGCCGTCGACCGTGACGGATTTCAGCACCCATCCGGCCGGCAATCCGGTCGGGCGAATCAGCCGAGTGCCCGAGAGACCTCTGATCTCGAACGTGCTGTCCGGTGTCAGCGACGCGGAGCCGCCTGGCATGCCGGGCATGCCGGCCGGACCGTCCGCATCGATCGCCATCGCCGACACGCGCAGGGGGGGGGTGTTGGACGGCTTCGTACCCCCGTCAAAAACTACGCGGCCGCTGGCGGAGACGCCCTTCGACGTCATCACCATGACGTTGGTGACATCCTCGCCGCCAACGGTCAGCGGAACGGATCCGGACTCCGACTGCCCATCGCCCTCGAGGCGCCGGGTGAACATCATCGTATCGCCGCCCGCGCTGCTGGTGATCATCTGCACGCCCCGCACCTGCAGGGTGTAGTCGCCGGGGGCGATGCCGTTCAGCGTGAACTGTCCGTTGCGGTCGGCCCTCGCGGAGCCACCCATCGCAAACAAGGGGTTGGGGCCCGTTTCAGCGGCGTTCCGAGGCACGGTCTGCATCATGGCGCCTTCGACAGGCCGTCCGTCGGAGCCGATCACGGCACCACTCACTTTCACCAGCCGCACCGGCTGAAGACCGAAGTCGGCGTTCCCCATTTCCTGTCCGAGCGCGGGCTGGATCCTCTGGGCGTCGGCACCGTTCGGCGTCCCGGGAAAATACGTTGGCGCATAACCAGAGCGGGGCTCGGAGCCGGACGACGCCCCGCCCCCACCGGCGTTGAGGATCGTCGCGGTGACGCTCTCCATGACGAACACCTCGCCGCCGCCGCGGAGCGTGCCGCTCACGTAGTACTCGCCGGGCGGCAGACCATAGATGCGGTAGTGGCCGAGATCGTTCGTCTGGGCCATGCGTCCTGCAGGTTGCAGCCGACGGCGTCCGTTGACCCACGCCGACCTGAGCGCAGTCACCTGCGCATCGGCGACCGGTTCGCCGAACTCGTCGACGAGCCGGCCCGAGATGGCCGACCCGCGCGGCATCGCAATGTTCGCCTTGTCGAGCACCTGCGCCTCGATCAGATCGATCGCCTTGCCCGGTTCGAACGGACGTGTCTGCCCGTAGTTCATCGTGACGAAGCCCGCCTTCGTCGCGTTGATGTTGAAGCGGCCCGCCGGCAGATCGCGAAACTCGTATCCGCCGTTTGCATCAGTCGTGGCGGTCTTCGGCATGATGTCAGGTCCGGAGATCCGCACCAGCGCGCGTCGGACCGGCATGCCGGTATCCGTAGTCACCAGGCGACCCTTGATCCGTCCTGTGCCGGTCTTCAATTGTCGCGCCTGACCCGGCATCGGCATCGGCATGCCGTCCACGCCGGCCGGACCGACCTGGATCGTCTGGATCTGCGTCTGTGCCAACGATGCGCTCGTGCACACAGCCACCAAACACAGCGCTACGCCCGCGATGGAGATCTTTCGCATTGAATTGTTGAACCTCAGAAGGGACGATTCTATGCCGCTTCCACTGTTAAGGATGTAAAAGAGTCCGACGTGCTACGTGCTACGTGCTGTAGACGCTGGCGCGGCGGGAAAGGTTGTTCGAACGACAAGGAACGCAGCGGCGCTGGCCAGAATGCCGGCGAGTGCCGGTGTCAGTACGCCGTAGCCGCGTCCGCCGGTGGCGACGTGCACGACAACGAGCGTTGCGACGCCCACGACGACAGAGGCGAGACCGTCGCGGCCCGTTGTGCGGGTATGCAGCGCGGCGACAACCGGCGTGAACAGCGTGACGGTCAGGAGCGCGTAGAACGCGTCGAGTGCCGCAATCACGGAGGTGAAAACAAACGCGAGCGCGATGCCGGCGCCCGCACTCACGATCGCTGCGACGCGGGCGGAGCGGAGCAGCTGCGCATCCGTTGCACGCGGGTTGATGAAACCCGCGTAGAGGTCGCGAGAGCCTGACGTGGCCAGCATGAACAAGACGGCGTCCGCAGTACTGATCTCCGCCGAGAAGACCGCCGCGAGCGCAAGTGCACCGAGGGCGGCGGGCAAGGCGTCAGTCATCAGGGTCGGCAGGGCCAGATCGGGCTTCGCAAGATCGGGAAACAGGGCCCGCGCGGACAACCCGAGGATGGCCGGGGCGAACGCAAAGACGAGCAGGACGAGGCCGTTCAGTGCGATGCCCGTTCTCACCGCTCTCTCGTCACGCGCACCGAAGGCCTTCTGGAGCAGGCCGGGAGAGACGATGAAGGCCGGTGCCAGGATGAAGATGTAGCGCCAGCCGAGGACCGTTCCTCCGCCCAAGAACCCCGTGCCCGTGTGCGCCGTCGCCTGGCTCCACCCGCCCGCGGCCTGCACGGCCGCCGGCACCGCGATCGCGAACCCGGCGAGGATGAACAGCAGCTGGACACGGTTGACCCAGGCGGATGAGAGCAAACCACCGGCCGCGAAATACGTGACCGCGACGACGGCGCCCATGAGATATCCCGCGTAGGGGGGCCAGCCGCCCGCGACTTGCAGCACGACGGCGATGCCGATCAACTGTCCGGCGAGGATCGAGAGCGTACCGAGCCAGACCAGCGCCGCCACGGCCCCGCGCATCGAACGGCCATAGTGCCGCTCGAGAAAGTCTCCGACGGTGAAGTCGCCGTGCGCGCGCGCCTCGCGCCATATCTTGGGACCGATCCAGAACGCGAGCACGAGCGATCCGAGACCCGCGGAGCCGTTGCGCCACCACGCGCTCCATCCGTCGGCGTACCCGAGCGCGGTCGCGCCGACCGTGGACCCGGCGCCGATGTTCGCGGCGAGAAACGTGGAGAAGATGAGGCCGGCGGACAGCTCCCGTCCGGCGACGAAGAAATCGGTGCCCTGACGCACACGGCGTCCGATCCATAGACCGAGTGCAACCTGCAGGACGGAGTAGAGAAGAAGCAGGGCGAGTGACGGTGTCACGCGTTACTTGAGGTCGCGGGCAGCCGGATAGCCCGCGATGGACGTCGCGGCGCGCGCGGCGCGGACGATCGCCAGCGCGACCGCCTCGGCGGCGGCCCAGCCGATCAAGTCTGCATCGACGGTTCCCGCAATCGCGCCGGTCGCCAGCGCGAAAATCGCATCGCCGTCACTGGCGGTGTGTACGGGAAGGATAGCGCGCGCGAGGCCGTCGTGCGCGATCTGCGCGACCCGCGTCGCCTGCGTTTTCGTGAGCGTGGCGTTGGTCGCGACGATGCCAAGGGTGGTGTTCATGGCCGGCAGGTCGCCGCCGCGCTGAGGCTGGCGCAGCGCAGGACGGCTGCGCAGCATCGTTCTCGCATCGGCGAGCCCCTTGCCGTCCTCCGTCCTTACCCCCGCGATCACTCTTCCAGTGGCGGGATCGACGATGTCGCCGACGGCATTCACCGCGACGAGCGCGGCCACAATGACACCGTCACGAAGCTGGATTTCGGCGCTGCCGATACCTGCTTTCATCGCGCGCTCACGCCCCGCAAGCTTGCCGACCGTAGCGC
>JACDCA010000743.1 GCA_013694635.1 Acidobacteriota bacterium
ACCTGGCGAAGCTGCTGAAGCCTCTGGGCGTGCGCGTGACGCGCATCGCGATGGGCGTACCGGTCGGCAGTGATCTCGAATACGCCGACGAAGTCACCATGCACAAGGCCATGGAGGGCAGGCGGGAGGTCTAGACCGCGACGGTCTCCTCCTGATCGTCGCGGAGCAGATCCTTCAGTTTCAACGTAAGAGTGAGCCAGTAGAGATTCGATCCGAGCGCCGCCAGGACGAGGACGACGGGCAGCGCGTCGGCAAGCGCCAGGAACAGGATGCCGTAGGGCATCGCGGCGCGCGTGCCGACGGGGGCGACGGTCCAGATCAGCCTGGTCCACACGGACGGATCCGCTGTCATCCGGCTCTTGGCCACGGCATGCAGCCTCGTCGGCTGGCCGGCCGTGATTCGGGCGCGCAGGTAGATCAGCAGGGCGAACGTCACCAGCGTTCCCGCCAGCGCGAGCAGACCAATCCGGAAGAAGAACACCGATCCGGTGTCGCGTACCACTCCGATCGTCACTCCGAAAAACACCGCCAGGTAATACGAGTAGTCCCCGACCGTTTCGATCCAGCAGCCGAGCGCGGACTCCTGGTACTTGAGGCGCGCGATCTCACCATCGCAACCGTCGAGGATGCTCGCGACGAGCGAGAGGGCCGCCGCCAGGACCGCCGTCCCATAGTGGCCGACGCTGAAAAGCCACCCGGAGTAGAAGCCGAGTAAGACGAGCAGGATCGACAACTGGTTGGCGGTCAGCGGCGTCCTGATCAACGCGATGCTGATCGGGAGCGAGAGGGTGCGGTTGAAGCGAGCGACCTTCGCGTCCGTGTCCTTGTAGCTCGAGCGGCGCAAGGTGCGGTCGGCCGGCTCGATGTCCGACGGGCTCACCATCTGAATGGCGAGTTGCCCGCGCCCGTACGACACGTCTTCTCCCGAAGGCCGCGAGAGCACCCTCCGTCGCGCGGCGAGCGCCGTGCTCACGGCAGAAGGATCCGCGGCATCGGCTGCCGCCAGTCTGATTACTCCGCTGATCGGCCAGTCGGGCCCGGCCGGCACGTCGACGGGCGCGGCTGGTTCCGCTGCCAGGAGTGCCGCATGAGACAGCAGGGTGGGTGACACGACGGTGCCGGCGCCCACGGCGGTCAGGGCCTGCTGTTGATCCAACGTGCCGATGGCGCGCTGCCATTCGTCAACCGTGGATACGACCGTAACTCCATCGAGCTGATGCGCGAGGCGCGCGAAGAGGTGCGATTGCCGCGGGCGTGGCGGTTGCCAGATGAGAACCGTGCCGTAACCGGCGCGCAGCGCGGAGCGGACGACGCGTTCGCCCGCAGCCATGCCGCACAGTCGCACATCTGGGGACACCGGCACCGACGCGTCGCGCGGGATGTACAGGAGAACCGGGCGCGGCGTCGCATCCACGGCACTTGGAGAGCTCGCAGCCGTTGCCTTGTAGTCACCCGAGCTGACCCTGCGCTGCGTCCCTCGCGGATAGATCGCCAGGCCGATCCCTGCCCAGAACAGGCCCCGCAGCCGGCGCGCCAGCGCCAGCGCCGCGCCGCCACCGGCGACGCCGATAGCCGAGACCGCCGCCAGGCTCGACGCTTCGAGTGCCCCGAGATTGGCGGGGATGAACGCCGACGCAAAGCTCGCGACTCGCGAGAACGTCTCGACCGTGAGTGCATCGATCGCCGAGATCGGCGTTCCGCTCGCACGCAGGATAACCCAGGCCTCGAGCGCCATCAACGTATACGCGGCGATCGTCGCGCACATGAGTACCGCAAGACGCCTGGGGTTGCCGCGGACCAGGTCGAGCATCTGGCGTTCGACGGCACAGGTGAAGCGGCTGATGCGGCCGCCCGCGATCGAGGTGCCCCAGCGGCGGTCGACGCGGGTAAAGCAGGACTGGATGTACGTGCCGCGACCCGAAATCAAGATCCCGGTCAGGGCCGCGATGACCGCGGCCCCGATCGCGAACGCGCGGAACACCCGGAACCACAGGCGCGTCAACGGCAGGACGGCGAGGGCGATCACCGAGAGCACACCGACGATCACCGTCGTGCCGATCATGTATGCGACCCGCTCGAGGGCGACGGCCGCGGTCGCTTCGCGCGGATCGACGCGGTCACTGAGGAGGACGACTTTCAGCGGCTCACCCGCGATCCCGCGCAGCGTCAGGTAGCTGAACGCCTCGGCCGCAAGACGCACGCGTGCGAGTCGCAGAAAGGAAAGGTTGCGGTCCGGGGGGAAGCACCAGGACCACGCCCAGGTGCGCACCAGGTGCCACAGCCCGCTGAAGAGCAGCGCGAGCGGAAGCGCGACGCCAAGGCGCCGGATAGTGCCGACGGCCAGCGAAATGTTGATGTAGTAAAGCGCCGCGGCGAAGAGAACGATGCCGACCGCCAGCGCGCCCCAGCGGACGGCGTTGCTGCGCGCTCCCGGCGTCATGCCGGGTCGGGCTCCGATCGCAGCAGGGATTCCGCGGCGCTCAGATCCGCCATCGTGTCGACGTCACACCACGACGCGCCGGCGACGTCGGCGCCGATCATCCGCCCTCGGGCCGCGAGCCGCTGCACGCCCGCGCTGAGCGTCGTCTCCCCATGGTCACGCGCCTCGTCGAGCGCCTCGAAGAGGGAGGGCGCGAACACGAAGACTCCCGTGTCGAGCGCGTCCCATGGATCGACGTGTTTGCCGATTGCCGTGATCCGCCCCGCCTGCATTCGCACACGCGTGGCTTCAGCGGCGATCGATGGATCCGATGGCAGCGAATCGACGGCGAGTACCGAATCGCCCGGCGGCACATCCATCGTGAGAACACGGCGCAGTGCGGAAGTGGGGAACAGATGGTCCCCCATCATGAGTGCGAACCGGTGACCGTCGCAGTAGTCACGTGCGGCAAGAGCGGAGACGCCGTTCTCGAGCTGCCAGTCGGGGTTGTGAACAAAGTGGACATCGACGCCGGGCGGCTGCCGGGATTCGATCAGCGACCGGACGCGATCCGCCTCGAACCCGATGACGACGCAGAAGGAGGAGATGCCCGCTGCGGCAGCGCGTTGCAGGGTGCGAACGATCAACGGCTGCCCGGCGACCGGGTGCAGCAGCTTTGAGTGATGTCCGTCGTTCTTGAAACGGTCGCCATTGCCGGCGGCGAGGATCACGGCCCGGGTTGGCGGAACTGAGCTCACGAACGCCTCGAATCTCCACGCCCGGCGACGGCCGGGCTCCCTATATGACGTGCATTCCCCCTGCGTCGTTTCAGGACTCAGGGCATCCCACTAGTCTACTGCGCGGTTCCGGGCCGTTCTGGCTCAGGCTCCCCGCGCGTCTCCGCGAGGTCGCGGGGACGGATGCCACGCCGCGCGAGCAGCGCGGCCCCTGCCAGCGCCCACGCAGCCATCCGGGCCTTGCGGATCACGGCGACCGTGACCCCGATCGTCGCCCCAAGCCCGAGCACGTTTGTCACCGCAGCCGTGCCGAGCTCCCCAACCCCCATTTGAAACGGGACGACCTTGAAGGCGACGGTCATCGCTCGTTGAGCCGTCTCGAGAATGAACGCCGTCAGCAGCAGCGGCGGCTGTCCCGTGAGGGCGTGCAGCGTGATGTATGCCTCCACGACACCGAGCGCATGGAAGACAACCTCACACCCGGCAACGGTCGCCAGCGCGGCGGGCCGGCGCACCGCGAACGTGTAGATCTGCTGCTCCAGCACACGCACCCGCGCGGTCTGGGAATGCAATGCTGAGCCCTCTCTGGCGACCAGGGGGATCCACCGGCTCAGGAGCGCAGGCTGCCGCCAGAGAAGGACCAGCGATGCGGCAAAGAGCACGATCACGCCGCCAACGGCAATCTGCCCGAGCTGCCGGATCTGCGGCGGCAGTTCGAAGGTGAACAGCAGGGCCAGGGTCCCGGCGGCGATCATCGCTGCAGCAGACAGCGTATACAGGAGGTTTTCGACGGCCAGCGCAGTCAAGGCAACTTCGACGGGCACGCGGCCGCGTACGTACGCCGCTTTCGCGGGCTCGCCCAGCACGGGACCGAGCGGCGTCAGGTTGCCGACGGTATCGCCGGCGACCACTCCGGCAAACGCGGTGACGAAGGACAGTCGATGCGGCGGTTCGACGCAGATGGTCCATGCCGCGGCGCGCGCGAGAAACCGGAGGCCGCCGATCACGACGATCGCGGAAAACCACCACCCGAGTCCGACGATGCCCTGCCAGACTTCGCGGGGATCCGCGCGCCACAGCACGATGGCGAACAGCGCCGTACCGGCGACGACGCCGAGGAGGCCGGCCGCGTTGAACGCCGCGCGGCGCGGGTGTTCCGCCACCGCGCCATCATATCTTTCCGGGGGGCTTCGCCCCGCCGGACCCCCCTACACGCGCCCTCGCTCGCCGCTTCGCCGGCTCGCTCCGGTCGCGTGGCTCACTCGCTGCGCTCGCTTGCGCACGAAATCTTCATATAATCGGCGGATGATTGCGTCGCGAACGAGCGCAGCCAGTGAGCCGCCGGAGCGGCGCGGGGCGACAGGGGTCCCCGCAAGCGACGGCGGAAGGGGTCTGGGGACGAAGTCCCCAGAATAAACATGCTCCCCGCGTCTTTCCAGACGCCTGCGGCAGTCATCCTCCTGGTCGGTGGACTGCTCGCGTGCTTCGCCGGCTATCGCATCTTCCGGATCGTCCTCGGCATCTATGGCTTCATCGGCGGCGCGCTGCTGGCCAGCAACATCGTCGGCACCGACCACACGATGTGGATGATAGGGGCGGCGGTCCTGGGCGGCGCGATCGGTGCGCTCATCCTGATCGCGGCGTATTTCATCGGCGTCGCGCTGATTGGCGCGGGTCTCGGCGCCGTCATCGCAAACCTGGTGTGGGCGACTGTCGGCGGCGAGCCGCACATTGCGGTGGTCATCATCCTGGCGATCCTGGGGGCGCTGGCGGCGCTCGCGCTGCAGCGCTACGTGATCATTGTTGCGACCGCGTACGGCGGCGCGCAGACGGTCGTCGTTGGCGCCGCGGCGCTGATGGGCAGCCAGGCGGCTGCCGACGTCGCGTCGCGCACCGTCTACAGCGTGTATCCGTTGAACCCGATGCCGGCGACAGCACTCGATTCCGCGGCAGCGTTCGTCCTCGGCATCGCGGGTCTCGCGGTGCAGTTGCTGGTAACCGCGAAGGGGAAGAAGTGAGCATGACGATTTGCCATTGATAATGGACGGGACATGAGCGGCCGGGGTGCAGGGGCCCCCGGCGATCAATGAATGAGGTGGCGTATGGCGACGTTTTCGAGGACAGTGACAGTCGACTGGTCGGGGCCGATCATGGAAGGCAAGGGGATTGCGAAGGCGGGGACTGGCGCGTTCAACCTGCCGGTGACGTTTCCGTCCCGCGTCGGTGAGCCTGCGGGCACGACGAGCCCGGAGGAATTGGTGGCAGCGGCGCACGCATCCTGTTATGCGATGGCGCTCAACGCAACCCTCGGCCGCAAGGGTGGCGCCGCCTCACGCACGGTCATCACCGCAACGGTCACCGCGGACAAGGGTGATGCCGGCATCAAGCTGACGACGTCGAAGCTGCACGTGGCGGCCGAAGGCG
>JACDCA010000746.1 GCA_013694635.1 Acidobacteriota bacterium
ACGCCTGAGCGGGCCAGGGTTCGACCCGAGTGGCGGCCGGTTGCCGTACTTCGAACGACGCCTCGCGTGACGCCGATAGCCGCACGTCGTCCAGCAGAAAGCGACTGGTGATGTCGGGTGTCGCACGCGCGACCTCCACTACAACATACACGGCCTCGATCCCGGTTCCATCTGCCGGCGCGCGACCGCGTGCGTCGCGGAATGCCGACAGTTTTGTCGCGGCTCTGGTCCAGGCAGCCGCAGACGCGGGGTGCCTCCACGTATAGCGCTGGCCATCGGCGCCGGCCAATCCGACCTCGATCACGCCCGCGAGGGCGGCCGGCTCGAGTCGGTAAACGAACGCGAGGTCTGCGCCGGGCGACACGACGAGCCGGACTTCCTTGATGAAGCCGATGCTGAGGGGGCCGGTGACGATCGGTTTCACGACGCGCATCAGCGCCCGCCCACCGGGCGAGTCGAATTCGCCGGTCGGCGTCAGCGACGGCTCGTAGCCGACGTCCTGCGCCGGTGGGTAACTGGCCCACTGGCCCAGGCTGTCACCGGCGAAGGACTCGACCATGACGGTCGGCTCGAGAACGTGCTCGGCGCGGGCGTCCTGTACACCGCTTCCGCCCGGCCGTGTGCAGAGAACACACACCAGAGCCGCGGCAGTGCTCAGTCGTCTCATTTAGCGAATGCCTTCTCGAGTGCGGGCCACAGCTTCTCGCGCTTCAGGCTGCTGGCCGCGAAGATCACGATGCCGTCCGGCTTGGCACGCCGCGCGGCGTCGATGGCGCGAGCGAGCTTCTCGGGCGGACAGAATCCTGGCGGCAGATCGGCGCGTACGTTTGCCAGCTCGGCCGACAGACCGGCCACTGCGGTCGCCTGTTGTTCCGGCGACGCCTCTTCGGCTGCTTTGACGAGTTGTGCGAGCGTCTTGGCAGTGTCGGGCGCCAATGGCGCGAGACGTTTCTGCAGCCGGTCGTGTGCGGCGACCAGCCGCTTCATCGCCATCTCGCGCGCCTGCCTGGCATCGCCCGATGCGCCTTCGAGGACGTAGACCGCAGCGTTGAGCTGACGCTGGGCCGCCTGCGCGTCCTGCACGCTGCTCTGCAGATCCCTCAACGTCTCAATAGCGTCGTTCATGTCTTCGAATGGTTGCAGCTCCTCGCGGTACAGATAAGTGGTCGCAATCCCCGCCTCCAGCGGCCGTCCGTGCCGTGTCCACTCGAGCTGCCGGCGAGTCGTCTCCTCGAGATGATCCAGATACGACTCGAAGCTTCCGGCGAAATGACTGCGGTAGGTCATCGGGGTGTAGATGTCGATCCACTCGTTCCACCGATGCCATTGTTGCCCGATGAACCTGGCGCTCTGCACGGGATTCTTGAACACCGCCGCGGAGATTTCCAGCTTGGGATTCACCTTCTTCACAAGTTCATGGACCTCCCGGGCAAAGCGGTCGATCTGCTCGACGCGGTAGTCGTAGAAGAAGTAGCGAACGTCGGGCGGGCCGCCGGGGATAGTCCGCCCGTTCAGCAGAAAGTCTGCGCGCTCCCGGCGTTCCGCCTTGCTGTAGGTCGAAGGCAGCATCGTCGGATCCGTCCACCAGTTGGCCTCGACGCGTTCCTGACGTACGTCGACGTCGTAGCGCTCTGACGATCGCGTTTCGTAGGCGAGCATGGCGTAACGCGGAATGTGGGTGAGGCAGTAGTCGCAGAAGCAGAAGCTGTCCGGCGCGACGTCTCCAGGGTAGCGAATGTAATCGTGATGGATCCCGTCCACGGCGGGGTTCTTCGCGAGCTCCTCGATCATCGGCAGGAGCCACTGGTCGGTATATCCGGGCCGTCGCGCCGGGCACATCCAGACATACGGGTACGGCCGTTTTCGCTTGCCGAGCGTTTCGGTTCCCGTTGTTCCTCCTGCGTGATTCAGCTGCGCCCATTCCGGGTGGGCCTTGAGCGCCGGGCTGTTGAGCCCCTCGACGAAGTCGACGAGCCAGGCATGGACCTTGATGCCGTGCGGGCGCGCCGCCGCACCCAGCTCGCGCAGCAGATCGAACGATTCATAGCCCTTGACGACCGCTGCGCTGAAGCGCTGACTGGGCCAGTAGATCTCCCCGTTCATACCCTTGACGAGCAGGATGATCGTTTCAATGTGCGCCCGGCGGCACTGCTCGACAAACGCGCGGACCGCTTCGCGATCGCGTCCGACCTCGGGCGGATGAACCCACACGCTGTGGCGTTCGGCCGGCGCACCGCTCTGCGCTGACTCGCGTGCGACAGGCGCACCGCCCGCCGCCAGACACCCGAGAATGACGATCAGCCAGATCAAGAATCTCGCACACGTGGTCGGTCGTCGCATCATCGCATCTCCTCCTCAGATCTCGAGAATCCCAGCCAGTTATTGCCGCCGACGCTTTTCGGATTGAACAGACTCGGAAAGAACCGGCCGCTGATCGGGTGCCCTGCCTGAATCGGCGGGACGCCTTCGAGCAATGGCTCGCTTGACGCGGACCGCACCCCGTCGCGGAAAACGTTGATCACCGCCGCTCGCCGCGGCCCTTCCGTCCGGTTCTCGAACGAGCCGTGCAGCATCAGCGGGTGGTGGAACGTCGCCATCCCCTTCTTCAGTTCGATGGCCACGGGCTCGAACTGTTCCTTCTGTTCTGGAGAGAGCACCGACTGGATCGCATCCATGTCGCCGGCGAGCGCCGGTTTTGGCAAGAGGTCCCAGAGGTGGCTGCGCGGCACGTAATGGAGACATCCGTTGTCTCGGGTCGCATCGTCGAGCGCAATCCAGCAGGTCAGGTGCGACATCGGTTTGGTCCGCGTCCAGTAGGAGTAGTCCTGGTGCCAGGCGACCACGCCGCCGTGACGCGCCGGTTTCGAAAACAACTGGTCGTGCCAGAAACGGACGCCACCGCGCAGGAGCTGCGACGCCGGAACGAGAAACGCGGGATTCCACAGCAGATCGTGGAATCCCGGCGTAATGCGCCAGGCGCCGAGCGCGTGAAAGAGCACGCGGGAGTGATCCACCGATTCGTTCGAGTTGTACTCGTAGAAGAGGCGATGCCCCGGATGCGACGGCTGGGTCAGCGCAGCGAGGTCCTCTCGGAGCACTTCGACCTGCTCCGGCGTCAGCATCGGGATACCTGCGAGGTACCCGAAGGTGTCGAAGAACCGGACCTGTTCGTCGGAGATGCGGTAGGCGGCCCACTCGGCAGCGCTCCCGGGCGACGGGAAAAGGTCGCCGACCGGTGCGTGCCTGTACGAAAGATCGTCATCCATGTTCGTGCTCCCGTATCAATCGCCTGGGCGCCGCAACAGATCTCTGACGTCGCGTACGCCC
>JACDCA010000748.1 GCA_013694635.1 Acidobacteriota bacterium
GGGGAGCTTGATGCCGGCATCGGTTGCCGCATTCCGCGACCAGACCTTGGCGCCGGTCCGGCTGTCGAGCGCGTTCAGGATTCCGGTTCCACCAAGCGTGTAGACGCGACCGTCGCTGAGGGCGGGCGTCGCGCGCGGGCCGGTGCCACCGTTGGACTCCCAGAATCTAGCCGCGTCTCGATGCCTCCACACCGGCGCGCCGGTACTGACTCTGTAACAGCTGACGATCTCCTCGGGACCCCGCTGCTCGTGGGTGTAGAAGAGATCCCCCTGGACGGCGAACGACGACCAGCCTGGTCCAACAGGCCGGCGCCACATCTCAACCGGCGGCGACGCGGCCCAGTCGGTGTTGATCCGCACGGCTCGAGCGACGCCGTCCCGATCGGGCCCGCGAAAGCCTGGCCATTCGGGTCGCCTCGTTCCGGGATCGCTGATTGAGGGCGCGGTGGCCGCCGTTGCCGTGGTCGGCGCCGCG
This sequence comes from Acidobacteriota bacterium, assembly GCA_013694635.1. Taxonomy (GTDB): domain Bacteria; phylum Acidobacteriota; class Vicinamibacteria; order Vicinamibacterales; family 2-12-FULL-66-21; genus JACDCA01. The sequence continues at coordinate 476 of JACDCA010000748.1, forward strand.
GGTTCGGTTCTTGTGGCGGCGGGAGCCGTCGCCGATGGTGCGGCAGGATTCGCGGCTTCAGCAGCGACCGGTTCCTTTACAGTCTCCGCGGGCGCGGCAGGCGGCGGATCCGTCTCCCCCTGGGCGAGAAGCCGTTGTTCGGCACTCGGCGTCCACCGCCAGGCGAGATCTGCGGTCCCGCCCAGAATGCCGTTGGTCCGCACCAGCGTCCAGACCAGGCAGCCTGCCAGGATCGCCACGACCAGGGCGGCGCGGCGCGGACCCTGTGAGAGGCGACGGCTCGCGACCGCCCATGCAACCAGGGCGAGAGCGATGGTCGACGGAACGGCGTAGATGAAGTACATCCTTCCCATCATCCCGTTCTGAATCGAGATGTCGGTCAAGGGCCGAGTCGCAACGACTGCCACGACGATCACCGCGAGAGCCAGCAGACGCTCGGACCACGGCGCGCGGCTGAAAAATGTCCACCAGATCACGATCACCAGCGCCAGGACGAGCCCGCCCAGAATCGCGACCAGCGGGGCGTCCATTCCAGAGAACTCCGCCTTCGGCGCAATCACCGGGAGAACGAACTGGATGAACAGCAGTACCACTGCGGCGGCAACCCCGGGCCACAGCCGGAGCGGTTTACGAGGAGGCGAAACGCTTGAATTCATAAGTTCGTTACTCCGCTCGAAGCGCCTGCAGGACGTCTACGCGCGCCGCGCGCGCGGCCGGCATCAGCGAAGCGAGAAGCGCTGCCCCGATGAGAAGCACTGCGGCGGCGAGGAGTGGCATCACGCCTGGCAGACGCACGTTCCCGAGATAACTTGCTGCCACCGCTGTGAACGCGTAGCCGCAGACGGCACCCGCGAGGATTCCAACCGCGACGATCACCGCTCCTTCGGACAGGACGCGCACGAGCAGGCGGCTTGGTGACGCTCCAACCGCGAGCCGTACGCCGAACTCGCGCGTGCGCGCGCTCACCGAGAACGCGAGGACTCCCGCGACCCCAACGACCGCGATCAGCAGCGCGACGCCGGCAAATCCGGCAAGGACAAAGGCGCTCAACCGCTCCGGCGCAAGGACGTCCGACCGCACGTCCTCCAGTGTCGAGGCGCGCTCGAGAGGCTGGGTGGCAGACATCCCGCGGATGATCCGGTTCACCGCCGGCACAAGTGCGTAGGGATCGCCCGTGGTGTGCACGAACAGGCGACCGGCGACGCGCATCTGCTGAACCGGGTGGTAGATCGTCAGCGCGGGGCCGGGTACGACATTCTCATCGTCCACGTCGGCCACGACGCCGACGATCCGTCGCGGCTGCGGCTTGCCGAAAAGCGGATCGGTCCACCACATCTTCCGGTTGACCGCGTCATTGATTGAATCGGTAGAGACCTCCTCTTGCTCTCGCTCCGTTCCGATCGCGACACCGAAGAGACGCTGCGCGACGCTCTGGCTCACGATCACCACGCGCTCGCTGCCGTCATGGTCGTCGTCTGTAAAATCGCGACCGGCGATCAGCGGCACACCCAGCACCGCGAAGAAGCCCGGCGTGACCATCCGCAGCCGACCGTGCGGATTCTCCTCGCCGTCCGCCGGCGTGTAGCCTTCCACCGTAAACGGCGAACCGGAGCCGAATCTGCCGGCGTCACGCCAGGGCACGAAGCTTCCGAGCGCCACGCCTTCAACACCCGGCAGCTTGCGGATGCGCCGCGTGATCTCCTGGTAGAAGTCCATCTCCTGCGCGTTCCGGATCGCGATGGATGGTGTCGGGAGGTCGAGCGCCAGCACCTGCCGCATGTTGTAGCCGGTGTTCGCCGTCTGCAGGGCGACGAGCGCGACGAGGAGTGTTCCTGCGCCGGCGAGCAGCACGAACGAGAACGCAATCTGGGTCGTCGCGAAAATGCGCAGCCGGCGGTTCGTGCCCGGCGTGAT
>JACDCA010000750.1 GCA_013694635.1 Acidobacteriota bacterium
CGCCGGGCGATGGCGTTCGCGGTGCAGTCGACGCTGATCCGCGTCCCGCGCGTCCTCGGCGCCCCGCTCGGCGGCATGGTCATCGTCGCGTTCGGGATGGTGGCCGGGATCCGGCTGGCATTCACCATTACGATCGCGATTGCCCTGGTGGTGATGGTCGTGCAGTACCTGGGGTTCCGCGACGTACCACCTCCTCAGACCGTGGGCCCGCGGCGAGGCGCGCGGGCGGTGTTCGCGGAGATGCCCGGGCAACTGAAGCAGCTCCTCGTCGCCGACTGCCTGGTTCGCGTCGGCGAAGGGGTTGCGTCCTCGTTCATCGTCCTGTTCGTCCTGCAGGTGCGCCAGTTTTCGCCAGCGGACTACGGCATCCTCTACGCGGTGCAGCAGGCGGTATCGATTGCCTTCTATCTGCCGGGTGGAAAGCTGGCCGATTCGATGGGGCGTCCCTGGATGGTCGTCATCACGTTTCTCTTCTTTGCGGCGTTTCCACTCGCCGTGACCTACGCCACGACCTACCCGCAGCTCATCGCGGCCTTTGTCCTGGGTGGCTTGAAGGAGATCGGCGAGCCCGCCCGCAAGTCGCTGATCGTCGATCTCGCGCCGGATGAAACGCGTGCGTCCACCGTTGGCGTCTACTACGGCATCCGCAACTTTCTCGTGGTGCCGGCTGCGGTCATCGGCGGATTCTTGTGGCGACAGGATCCCGGTCTGCCGCTGAAGGTCGCCGCGGTCGTCGGCTTTCTCGGCGCCGCTGTATTCGTTGTTTCCCGAAGGAAGGCCGGCTAGGCCGGCCTCTACCGCGCGGTTTTCTTTCCCGGACCGTACAGCGCGCGTCCGGGTGTGGCGCCCGTGTGGTCGCCGTCCTTCAGGACGTGTCCGCCGTTGACGAACACGTGCTTCATCCCGACGGCGAACTGATGGGGCTTTTCGAATGTGGCTCGATCCGCGATCGCAGCCGGATCGAAGACGGCGATGTCCCCAAACATTCCTTCGCGGATGAAGCCGCGCCCCTCGAGTTCGAGATTCGTCGCCGGGAGTGCCGTCAGTTTCCGCACCGCATCCTCCAGCGGCAGGACTTTTTCGTCACGGACGTACTTGCCGAGCAGTCGCGCGAAGTTGCCGTAGGCGCGCGGGTGCGCTGACGACTTCGTGAAGGGCGGCTCTGGCGACATCGAGGACGCGTCGGAACCGAATGACACCCACGGCAGTCGCATCTGCTTCCGCACGTTGACTTCCGACATCATGAAGTAGACCGTCCCGACACGCGAGCGATCCTCGAGCACGAGGTTCATGATCGTGTCGACGGGATCCTCGCCGCGAAGCTTTGCCACTTCGGTCAGGGTCTTACCGGTCAACGGCTTGAGCTTCTCGTTCTTGAATTCCACAAGGAGGACGCGGTCCGGGGATCCGGCCGCCAGGTAGAGGTTCTCCCAGTCAGCGCCGCCAGTGCGGATCGCCGCCGCGATTTTCTTCCGAGTCTCCTGATCGGCGAGCCGCTTGTAGGCGGCGTCGTAACCGCCATCAAGGACCCAGGGCGGCATCGCGGCGTCGAGACCTGTAGCCCCGGCGGTGTAGGTGTACATGTCGGCGGTGATTTTCAGGCCGCTCTTCCTGGCTGCTTCCACCTTCGCAATCACCTGGTCCATCTTCGGCCAGTTGCTCTGTCCGGCGGCTTTGAGGTGGTAGATCTCCGCCGGGATGTTCGCCTCGCGGCTGATCCGGATCAACTCGTCCACCGCCTCCAGCAACCGGCCGCCTTCGCTCCTCATGTGCGAGATGTACTTCCCGCGATACTGGGCCGCGACCTTGCACAGCTCGATCAACTCCTCGGTGGACGCATAGAACGCCGGCGCGTAGATCAACGACGACCCGATCCCCAGCGCACCCGCCTCCATTTCGGCGCGCACCAGGCGCCGCATCTCCTCGAGCTGCTCCGGCGTCGGCTTCCGATCTTCGAGACCGATCACGTGTTCACGAATCGTCGTCGCGCCGATGAAGGACGCCACGTTCTGCGACACGCCGCGTCGCTCCAACTCCTGCAGATACCCGGCGAGCGTGGTCCAGTTGATCTCGTACTTGACGTCCCCCATCTGCTCGTAGGCGCGCTTCTTCATCGCGTCGTTGAGCGGGCCCATCGAGCTGCCTTCGCCAAAGATCTGAGTGGTGACGCCCTGGCGGATCTCCCCCTGCGAGCGTCCGTCCACGAGCAGCGATTCGGTGGACCAGGACAGCATGTTGATGAAGCCAGGCGTCACCGCCAGCCCGGCCGCGTCGATCACCGTACTCGCTGACGCGCCGGACAGATCTCCAACAGCCGCGATCCGATCGCCGCGAATACCTACGTCGGTACGTCGTCCCGCCGCACCTGTGCCGTCGTACACCATCCCTCCGCGGATGACGATGTCGAAGGCAGGCTGCCTGGTGGGGGAACCGAGGAGAAGGACGGCGGCAATGAGTGCGTGACGCATGTAGGGAGTATACGGAGGGAACGGAGGAGAACGGAGAAAACGCGATCTTGAGGCAACGGAGGCGATGGAGAAATCGCAACAATGGTCC
>JACDCA010000753.1 GCA_013694635.1 Acidobacteriota bacterium
GCGCCTGAACGTCCATCAGTTTGGGGATGATGCTGAACATCTGCTGAAGCCGCTCGACGTCACGGCGCGCAATCGGCAGCAGTCCGAGCTCGATCCGGCGTTCCGTACCGTCCGCATGGAAGGGTTGCGGCGGGCCGATGAGCCCGAGCGGGTTGAGCAGCGTCCCGGCGAGCACGGTATTGGTCAGGGCGTCCGGTGCAGAACCGAAGCGCGCGCGGTAGCGGTCGATTGCGGAGACGGCGCGCCAGAAGGCCGCCGGCGCATCGGCGAGCTCGGGAGTGATCTCCTTCAGAAGGCCTGTCCGCGCGAGCTGCTTGAATGCCACGGCGGCATGCCCCGAGCGGAGGATCTTGTAGTACTCCTCGAGAAGCCGCGGCGCCGCGCTCCGTGCGATCTCGTGCTTGAGCTGCGCGATGGCCTCGACCACAGGCTCGTCGATCGTGAATTCAAGCCGCGCCGCCAGGACGACAGCTCGCAGCATCCGGACCGGGTCCTCCAGAAACCTGACTTCGGGCTCGCCGATGCACCGGATCACGCGCGCTTCGAGATCGTGGAGGCCGCCGGTGTAGTCGATGATCGAGAATGTTCCGATGTCGTAGAAGAGCGCGTTGACCGTGAAATCGCGGCGGAAGGCGTCCTCCTCCGGAGTGCCGTAGGTGTTATCGCGAGCGATGAGGTGGTCTTCCGCGCGGCGTCGCGGCCTGCGGGCCTCCTCCATTTCCTCCGGCGGCAGCGGCTCGCCGGGCCCCACCGTGTCGCGTGCCGTGACGGTTGCGGCTTCCGCTTCCGGCGTCACCTCCAGCGTGTCCACGTGCCTGCGAAACGTCGCGACCTCGATCGCCTTCGTGCCGAATTTCACGTGCGCAAGACGGAAGCGCCGGCCGATGATCCAGCAGTTGCGAAAGAGCTTCTTGATCTGGTGCGGATGCGCCGAGGTCCCGATGTCGAAGTCTTTCGGGCGGCGGTTCAGCAGCAGATCGCGGACGCTGCCCCCAACCAGGTAGGCGGCGTAATGATGTTCGTGCAGGCGGTAGAGGACCTTGAGCGCGTCCGGGTCGATGTCACGCCGCGAGATCGCGTGATCTGACCGCGGAATGACGACCGGCTCCACCATCTGCTCGGATTATAGCCCAGCGCATCCATACTATGATGTAAGTGTCGCTGTACCAGTGAGTTAATGGCCGAAGCCTGCTGTGCTACCATCCCCCGCGTGCGCACTCTCGCGGCTCTTCTGACCGTCGTTTTCATGCTGGCGGCCCCACTGTCGGCGCAGGACGCGCTGAGCGACGCACGGCGCCTTTACAACGAGGGCAAGTACGAAGGGGCCGAACGCGCTGCCCGCACCGCGTTGGCGACGGCACGCACCGCCAACAGCGCGCGCGTAGTTCTCGGGCGCGCCCTGCTCGAACTCTTTCGCGAGACCGCATCGCAGGAGCATTTCGCGCAGGCGCGCGAGGCGCTGCGAACCGTCAACGCCGACCAGCTGGACGCCACCGAGCGCGTCGAACTGATGCTCGGCCTGGGCCAGGGGCTGTTTCTCGAGGACCGTTTTGCCGCGGCCGCCGATGTGATCGAGCCGATGATCGTGCCCTCGACGACGCTCGGGCCGATGGCGCACGAGCGCGCGCTCGACTGGTGGGCGTCAGCGCTGGATCGCCACGCCCAGACGCGCCCGGTTGCCGAGCGCGCCCCGATCTACGCCCGCATCATCGGGCGCATGGAGTCGGAGCTTCTGCGCGAGACCGGCTCGGCGCCGGCCAATTACTGGGTCGCCGCGGCCGCCCGCAGCAGCGGCGACGTCGAAGGGGCATGGAACGCAGCGATGGCGAGCTGGGTGCGTTCCATCCTCGGCCGGGATCGTGGTGTCGCGGTGCGCGGCGACCTCGATCGCCTCGTGATCCAGGGCATTATCCCGGACCGCGCCGCGCGAATCGGCGGCCAGGAATCGAATATGGTCGTCGCCGGTCTCGTCGGCGAATGGGAAGCTTTCAAAGCGTCCTGGACACGCTAGCTTTTCGCCTCCTTCCAGTTCTCTCCGACTCCGATATCAACCGTCAGCGGTACTTTCAGCGTCACGGCATTTTCCATTTGCTCGCGGACGAGAGCGACGGTTTCGTCCGCGGCCTCTCGTGGAGCTTCGAACAACAGCTCGTCGTGGACGGTCAGGATCATGCGCGCGCGGCCGCCTGCGACTGATGGCAGCCCGGCATGCACGTCGATCATTGCCTTCTTGAGGATGTCGGCGGCGCTACCCTGGATCGGCAGGTTCACGGCCACGCGCTCGGCAGCCCCCCTGATCTGACCGTTGCGGCTCGTGAGCTCGGGCACCAGTCGCCTGCGCCCGAACATCGTCTTTACGACCCCGGACTCGCGCGCCTGGACGAGCAGGTCGTCGATGAACCGGCGGACGTCGGGGAAACCCGCGAAATACGCGTCGATGAAATCCTGCGCCTCCTGCCGGGAGACACCGATGTCTTTGGCCAGCGTGAACGCCTGCTTTCCGTAGAGGAGCGCGTAGTTGATGATCTTCGCCCGCCGGCGCAGTTCGTGGGCGCTCAGGTGACTCGCCGCTCCGAACACGTTCGCTGCCGTGCGGTCGTGGATGTCTTCGTTGCGGCTGAAGGCGTCGATGAGCGTCTGTTCATCCGACATGTGCGCGAGCACGCGCAGCTCGATCTGCGAGTAGTCCGCGGAGATCAGAACGTTGCCGGGCTCGGCGACAAATGCGCGGCGGATCTCGCGCCCGACTTCAGTACGGATCGGGATGTTCTGCAGGTTCGGATCGCTGCTGCTCAGGCGACCCGTGGCGGCAACCGCCTGGTTGAAGCATGTATGGACGCGTCCCGTCTCCGGATTCACCAGCTGCGGCAGCGTATCGATGTAGGTCCCCTTCAGCTTCATCAGGGCGCGCCATTCGAGAATCAGCCGCGGCAGTTCGTGCGCCAGCGCCAGCTCCTCGAGCACCTCGAAGGCGGTTGACTGTGCCTTGGTCTTCGTCGTCCGGCGGATCGTCTCGGTGCGCATCCCGAGCTTGTCGAACAGGATCTCCGAGAGCTTCTTCGGGGAGTTGATATTGAACTCCTCTCCGGCATATTCGTAGATCTGAGACGCGCGCCGTGCCAGCTCCCTGTCGACGTTGCCCGACTGCGAGAGCAGCGCGGGGCCGTCGATCCGGACGCCGGCCCGCTCGATCGCCACGAGCACCGGCACCAGCGGCAGCTCGAGCTGCTCGTAAAGGTCCTGCAACTCTTCCCGCCGCAGGAGCTCCCGGAGCGGCGCGGCCATCTGCATGGCGAGGTCCGCCCTCTCGCCCGCGAAATCCAGCATCCGTTCGAGCGGCACGTCCGCGAACGAAATGGCCTTGGCGCCCCGGCCGCAGACGTCCTCTTCGCGGAGCGCCTTGTACCCGGCGTGCTCGAGCGCCAGCTCCTCGAGCGGATGCGCGGAGCGGGTCGCATCGACGAGATAGCTCGCGAGCATGGTGTCTGTCTCGATGCCGCGAAGCTCTACGCCATGCCGCGCGAGAACGATCGCATCGAACTTGAGGTCGTGGCCGATCTTCGGGATGGCGGGATCTTCGAGCACGGATCTCAGCGGATCCATCACCGTCCCGAGAGGCAGACCGCGGCCCCCTTCCGCCTCGGTCGGACCGAACAGGTCGCCGTCTCCGCTGGCGGACGGAGCCGACGCCCAGCCTTCCGTAGTCCAGCCCTTCAAGGCTGAGGGCGAAACGGGAACGTATCGCGCGCGGCGCGCGTCGGTCGAGAACGAGAAGCCGACAATGCCCGCACGCATCGCCGACGGTGTGTCGGGGATCACCCGGAACGCGAACCGCCCGGCGGCCGCGAGCTCACCGGCGAGGGCCGTCAGGCCCTCGACCGAATCGACGACCGCATAGTCCTTGCCGACCGTATCTGCCGTCGGCGCGTACTCCATGACCAGCGTGCGGAACCCCAGTCGGGTGAACAGCTCGAAGCACGTGGGCTGGGATGCGCCGCGGTACCGCACTGCGTCCGGATCGAATTCAACCGGGACATCGGTACGAATCCGGGCCAGCTCGCGGCTCTGTCGTGCTTCGTCGGCGTGATTGAGGAGCCCTTCGCGATACCGCTTGTTGCTGATCTCCGAAGCGTGAGCCAGCAGCGCCTCGAGGTTTCCGTAGGTTGCGATCAGATCGCGCGCCCCTTTTTCGCCGATGCCCGGCACGCCTTGGATGTTGTCGATGGAGTCACCCATGAGCGCCAGGACGTCCACGACCTGCGCGGGCATGACGCCGAACTTTTCCTTGACCCCCTCGGCGTCGTACCAGGTGCCGTCCTCTTTCGGGTTGTAAACCTGCAGCTCGTCATGCACCAGCTGAAAGAAGTCCTTGTCGCCGGTGACGATCGCCACATCGAAACCGGCCGCGATGGCGTTCACCGCGAGCGTTCCGATTACGTCGTCGGCCTCGTAGCGCTCGTAGGTCAGGATTGGCACACCGAGGGCTTTGCACGCTTCATGGACCCACGGAATCTGTTCCGCAAGATCCGGCGGCATCGGCGAGCGGGTCGCCTTGTAATCGGCGGCGAGGTCGGAGCGGAACGTGCGGCCCGGAAGATCGAAGGAGGCGGCGATGTACTGCGGGTTGTGATCCTCAATCAGCTTCCGCAACATCGTCACGAAGATGTAGACCGCGTGTGTGGTCTTGCCTCCAGGGCCGCTGAGGCCGCCGCCCCGCATCGCGTGGTACGCACGGTACATCTGCGAGCTGCCGTCGATGAGGAAGAGGCGCGGCCGCGGATCCATCACGAACTCTTATATCATTCGCACAATGTTCAGACGCCTGTGCGCCGCCGCCCTGGTGGCGCTCACAGTGGCCGCCGCCGGCTGTGGCGGTGGCGTCTTCGGCAAGCAATACGAATACGAAGAAGACCTGACGCTGGGTCTCGACGGAAGCGGAACGCTCACCGTCAACGCGTCGTATCCCGCGCTCGCCGCGCTGCGCGGACTGCCGGTTCCCAAGGACAGGAACGGCCGCATCACTCGAGATCAGATCCGCGCGCTGTTCACGACGCCCGTCACCGATGTCACGCGTGTCAGCCGCGAATGGCGCAGGAAAGGGCGGCGGTTCGTGCAGGTGCGGATCGCATTTCACGACATCCGGAGGTTGCACGAGGCCGCCCCGTTCTCATGGTCACGCTACTCCTTGACGCAGGAAAACGGGAAGCACGTGTACACGCAACGCGTCGGCGCATCCGCGATGACTCCGGGTTCACTGCAGAACTACGGGTGGGATGGCAGAGAGATCGTTGCCTTCAGGCTGCATCTGCCGAGCAAGATCATCTTTCACAACGCGCGCGATCTCGAGACCAACCAGCCGAGATCGTACGACCGCGGCAACATCATCGCATGGGAGCAGCACCTTGCGGACCGCCTCGAAGGGGATCCCGTGGACATCAGGGTAGAGATGGAGAGCCGCTCCATCCTTCATCGGACGCTCTGGCTCTTCTTCGGCGCGTTCACCGCTGCCGTCCTCGTCCTCGTGCTGCTCATCTGGTGGACCATGAGGAGAGGACGAGACGATAACTCCAAATCCCTGTCTCCTAACTCCTAAATTCCTCAATGTCGCGCTTCGGCGTCAGTTCGAAGCGCGTTAGTCAGCGAGATTTCCCCCTGACCTGTGGCAAGCGAGCGTGCGAGTGTTCGATCGACCTCGCTCTGGACGACGCCCGTCAGCGTCACGCGTCCCCCTTCGACGAGAATGTGGATCGGCGGGTTCGGCATCGCGGCGTACCGCCAGAACGCGGCATTCCCGTAGATCGCCCGCGCCACCTTGTGGCGCAGTTCTTCGTCGAACGGCGACGGCGGGAGCACGCCGATGTCGTTGCGTACCCCTTTCACGCCATCCACACCAGCGGCGCGTTTCGCGATCTCGTCTTTCTTGAACGGCATCGTCACGCGTCCAGTGAGCGCGACGACGCCATTGAGGACATCCACCCGGACGTCGTCGAAGACCGTGTAACGTGAATACGTGTTCACCGAGCGGACGACGTCATCTGAGATTTGAACGTCGGTTCTGGCTTGTTCGAGTGCCGCCGCCGCGGGAGCGGTGGCGAGGAGAAAACAGACGCCTGCGGCGAGCGCGACCGTGAATTTCATGGCCCGGATCCCTTGAGGACGACACCCGCTGGCTCGGGTCATCGAGTACGCCCGGGGCAAAGCGGGTGCCACGCGAGAGGCCACAGTTTCCGCGTGTTTCGTTCAGAGACCCGCGCGCGATGTCTCTACAACAGGACGATGGTCAGGATTCCGGCGCCAATGAGGAGGAGCTGCCGTAGCGAGCTCTCGCCCATGTGGCCGCGGTGAAGATCCGGGATCAGGTCGGCCATCGCGATATAGAGGAAGTTGCCGGCCGCAAAGGCGAGCACGTACGGGAGCACGTTCGGCAGCCACTGCGACGCGAGGAGCATCGTCGTCGCTCCGAGGACGCCGCCAGCGGCGGAGACGAGGTTCAGCATCAACGCCCGGCTTCGACGGTAGCCGGCGCGCAGCAGGATCGCGACGTCGCCGACCTCCTGGGGCACTTCATGCGCCGCCACCGCCAGCGCTGTCGTCACCCCGAGGGGGACGGAGGTGATGACTGCCGCCGCGATCACGGCGCCGTCCACGAAGGTGTGAAAGGCGTCGCCGATGATGACCAGCGATGCGGCGCTGCCGGTGTGGACTTCGCACTCGTGACCGTCATGGCAGTGGCGCCACAACAGGAACCGCTCGAGAACGAAGAAGGTCAGCACGCCGGCGAGGAGCGTGCCGAGGGCGATCGACGGGGGCAGCTGCGCCAGCGACTGCGGCAGCAGCGCCAGCAGCGCGGCGCCGAGCAGCGTGCCGACTGCATAGCTGATGGCGGCCGGGACGAGCCTGAGGCGAAGCCCGTCGCCGAGAAGGAGAAAACTCGAAGCCGCGAGCAGACCACCCAGGCTGCCGACGACGCTCAGCCCTATGGCCGCCGCGTACTGCACGCCCGAATGATATCGGTCTATCGGCTCATCGGTCTATCGGCCCATCGACGTGCCAATTGGACGATAGGCGATAGGTCGATGATTTACGGCGTTGCGATGAAGCCTTTGCGAGCACGCACCATGTAGTTCCGGTCGAGGACCTCAACGCGGATCGAGTGCCACCGGCCGTCCTTCGATCCACTTGCGGAGTACCCTAGGTAGTACTGCTTCGACAGTTCGTCCGCGATGTTGGCGGTTGCAGGATCGAGGTCGCGTGCCGATCGGATGACTTCGGTGCGCCCGCCGCTGTCGTCCGTGATGTCGCGTAACGCAGCGACGTTCACGCCTTCGCCGACTCCCACGCGATTCCGCGTCCCTCCACCGGACGGCGGGATGACGATCGGAGGCGGATTGCGGGGGTAGCGCGTGCCGCCGGGATTCGTCGGTGGCGGCGGCGACGGTCTGCGGCCAGGAATCGGAAACGGGAACGGCCGTGGACGCCTCTGCATGAATCCCTCGAGGACGCCACCCCACCTGGTCCGGGGCTGGACGAACGTATCCTGCGAGTCGATGCCGATGGCGTAGACGAGAATCTCCGTCTCCCGGATCTGCTCCTGCAGCGCGACGACGGCGGTGCGGCTGCTCGTGTCGTTACCGTCGGAAATAATGACGAGCGCCTTTTTCCGGTGTTTGCCGGACTGCACAAGCGGAATGGCTTCCGCGACCGCGTCGTACATCGCCGTGCCACCGCGCGGCCGCAGCCGCGCGAGCTCGGCGCTCACCCTGCGCTTGTCGGTCGTCCAGCCGTGGACGAGCTCCGGATTGTTGTCGAAACGATAGAGGAATACTTCGTCGTCGGGACCGAGCAGCTCGAGGAGAAAACGATCGAGCGCATGTCTGGCGGCCATCATTTTCTCGCCGTCCATGCTGCCGCTCGTGTCGAGAATGATCCCGAGGCTCACCGGCACGCGCTCGCTGTTGAAGTGGGTGATCTGCTGGAGCTCGTCGTCCTGATAGACCCGGAAGTCCTCTTTGCGGAGATCCGGCACGAAACGTCCGCTGCCATCGGTGACCGTTGCGGTCACGTTGATCAGCTCGACGCCCGTACGGAACCGGAACGATTCTCGTTGATCCTGCTGCGCTGGCTGCTGCGCCTGCCCCGCGGCCACACAGACCGCGATGAATGAGCAGATGGCGAGCGTTCGATGTTTCGTCATGGGCCCCTACTTCTGTGCGATCGCTTCGGGCGATCTTCGATCGACGTGCGCGAGCACCCGATCGTCATCTCCTCGGAATCCGACACGATACCGCGTCACGGTGCCGGTCACGGGAACCCGGATCACGAATGGCGATTCGTCTCCTGCGCCAAGCGACGTGAAATCCAGTGGCGCGCGCCCGCTGGTGATGAATGAGCCCCCGGGGCCGAACACGAACAGGGTGGCTTTCACGGCCGACAGCGGCCGACCGGCACGGGGGTTCTGCACGAGCCCGGTGATGGTCAGCGTCCCGTCCTCCTGCGCGTGACGCAGCGACAGGAGCTCGAGCGGGGCGTCGACCACGACCCCGGAAACCTGTGCCGATGGTACAGCGGTGGTCAGGCGTCCGGCGAAGTTCGACCACCCGAATACTACCAGCGCAAGGACGGCGGCGAGCCCTCCGACCACGGCGAAACGCCGCGGCCACGGGGAGGGTTCTTCCTGTTCGTGAAACAGATCGTGGACGCCGCGCACGTCCTCCACTGATGGACGAAGCTCGATGTCGTCGAAGCCGAGCATCCGCGACGGCC
>JACDCA010000757.1 GCA_013694635.1 Acidobacteriota bacterium
TGAAGGTGGGTCTTCATGATGTAAAATCCACCGAATGGGAGACTTTATTCGTCCACCTGCGGTTGCGCCGGCACGCGAGTCGGCGCAGCTAGTCACCTGCCGAGAAGACTTTTCTGCCCCTGAGACCTTTCCGTTCGGTAAGCCGACCGATATCTGCGCCTGATCTTCGAGATACGTCAGCGCAAAACGTGGCTCAGAGCTTGCGACCTGACTGCCGTTCTCCGCACATAAAAGAAAGCTCTTGAAGAAAGCTCTCGAGGGACCTTCTGGTCGTCATTGCTTGCCCTGAAGGACGATGAACACGCCAGAGGCCCCGGAGGTGGCGAAAGCCGCGCCGCTACTGCCGGGGCAGCACGTCGTCGTGATCGGCGCCGGACCCGCCGGGCTGACCGCAGCCTATCTGCTGTCGAAGGCCGGCGTGCGGGCGACCGTCCTCGAAGCCGACGATATCGTTGGCGGCATCTCGCGGACCGCTCAGTACAAAGGATTTCGGTTCGATATCGGCGGCCACCGATTCTTCACCAAGGTCGAGCCGGTGCAGGCACTCTGGCAGGAAATCCTCGGCGACGAGTTCATCTCGGTTCCCCGCCTGTCGCGGATCTACTACGACGGCAAATTCTTCGACTATCCCCTCAAAGCGGTCAACGCGCTCAAGGGACTCGGTCCGGTCAACGCGTTGATGATCGTCCTCAGCTATCTGAAATGGCGTTACCGTCCCTACCCGGTGGAGGAGACGTTCGAGCAGTGGGTGACGAATCGCTTTGGCCGACGGCTGTACGAGATATTCTTCAAGACCTACACCGAGAAAGTGTGGGGGATACCGTGCACGGAAATCCGCGCCGAGTGGGCCGCTCAGCGCATTCAGGGGCTCTCGCTCGCCCAGGCGATTCTCAATGCCACGTCGCTCAATAAGCGCTCGACCACGATCAAGACGCTGATTCACGAATTCCGGTATCCGCGGCTGGGACCAGGCCAGATGTGGGAGCGTTGTCGTGATCTGATCGTGGAAATGGGAAATCCGGTGCTCCTCAATCACTACGTCAAGGCGATCGAGGTGCAGGATGGCCGCGCGGTCTCGGTGCGCGCGATGACACCATCCGGTGAACGAAGCTTCACCGCGGACCACGTCATCTCGAGCACGGCCGTGCGATCGCTCGTACGCGCGATCGAGCCGCAACCGCCGCCGGCGGTCTGTGCGGCAGCCGAAGGCCTTCGCTATCGGGACTTCATTGTCGTCGCCCTGATTCTCGAGCGCGATCGCGTGTTCCCGGATAACTGGATCTATGTGCACGCGCCGGGCGTGAAGGTGGGACGCATTCAGAACTTCAACAACTGGAGCGAGGCGATGGTGCCGGTAGCGGGCCGGACGTGCCTCGGCCTTGAATACTTCTGCTTCAAAGGCGACGGCTTGTGGGAGAGCCGCGACGCGGATTTGATCGCGCAGGCGTCACGCGAGCTGCAACAGCTGGGACTTGCGTCGGCGTCGGATGTGGAAGATGGCGCCGTGATCCGAATGCCGAAGGCGTATCCCATCTATGATGCCCACTACCGCGGGCACCTGGAGACGATCCGTCAGTTCATTGATCCGGTTGCCAACCTCCATACCGTTGGCCGCAACGGCATGCACAAGTACAACAACCAGGATCATTCGATGTTGACGGCGATGATGGCCGTCTGGAACATGCAGGGCGCTTCGCACGATATCTGGGCGGTCAACACGGATTTTGAGTACCACGAGGAGCAAAAGCTCGAGTCCTCGAGCCCACGTCCTCTCCAGGCCAGCTGATGCGCATTGGTGTGGACGCCACGTGCTGGACGAATCCTCGCGGATACGGGCGCTTCACCCGCGAGCTGATTCCGGCGATGGCGGCGCTGGCCCGCGAAGACCAGTTCGTGTGCTTCGTGGATCAACGCGCAGCGAAGGTGTTCGACCTGCGGCTTCCGAACGTCGAGATGCGGCTCGTGCCGCTCGACCAGTCGCCGACTGCCGCCGCAGCGGCCGACAGCTATCGGTCGCCGCGCGACATGCTCCGCCTGACCTGGGCCGTGCAGCGCACGGCGCTCGACGTCTTCTTCTCGCCAACGGTCTACACCTACTTCCCCCTGCCGCCGCGACTGCACGCCGTGGTCACGGTGCACGACGCCATTGCGGATCGGTATCCGGAACTGACGCTGCCTTCCTGGCGCGCCCGGGCGTTCTGGCGCATCAAGGTGTCACTGGCGCTGGCGCAGGCGAGGCTGATTCTGACCGTGTCCGACTTTGCCGCGGCAGACATCGCACGCGTCCTGCGCGTCGCCCCCGGCCGAATTCGGGTGGCGCTGGAGGCGCCCGCCAGCGCCTACAGGGCCCCTGCATCCTCAACCGAAGTCGAAGAGGCTGCCGCACGCTATCAGCTGCCTCTGAAAAACGGCTGGTTCGTGTACGTGGGAGGATTCAATCCTCACAAGAACGTGGATCGGCTCGTCTGCGCGCACGCGGCGCTGACGCGCGAACAGGGTCCAGGCGCGCCGCACCTGGTGCTGGTCGGTCCTACCGACACCGACGTGTTCCACAGCGACGTGACGCGAATCCGGCAGGTGATCGCCGAGCACGGAACAGCAGACCGTGTGCACTGGCTCGGATTCCTGCCCGACGACGAGCTCCGCCTCGTGCACGCCGGCGCGCTCGCGGTCGTGTTGCCGTCGACGTGTGAAGGGTTCGGCCTGCCTGCCGTTGAGGCTGCAGCATGCGGCACACCGGTGATCGCAACCACAGAGAGCCCCCTGCCGACCTTACTGGCCGGAGGCGGCGTGTTCTTCGCGTCGAGTGACATCGATGCGCTGACAGCGGCCTTGCGTCTCATGGCCTGCGACGGCGATGCTCGACGCGCCATGGGGTCTCAGGCCCGCAGTCGCTCGCTCGAGCTCACGTGGGAGCGAGGCGCACAAGCGGCGCTTGGCGCGTTGCGCGAGGTTCAATGAGCGCCGCGCGCTTCTGCTTCATCACCACTTTCTATCCTCCGTTCAACTTCGGGGGGGACGGAATTGGTGTGCAGCGTCTCGCCCGGGCGATTGCCAAGCGCGGCCACGAGGTCACGGTCGTACATGACGCCGACGCGTACAATGTTCTCGCGCGTGGGGCGCAGCCTGACGTGCAACCGCCAGATCCGTACGGAGTCCGGGTGGTTACCCTCCGCAGCCGGCTGCCGCTCCTCTCCACGTTGCTGACGCAGCAGACCGGGCATCCCGTCGTGAACGGGTCCCGGCTTCGCCGCCTGCTGGACGACGGAGATTTCGACGTCATCGTCTTCAACAACGTGTCGCTGATTGGCGGACCCGGACTATTCGCCTACGGGCAGGGCACCAACGCGGTCAAGTTGTACATCGCGCACGAGCATTGGCTTGTGTGCCCGACGCATGTCCTGTGGCGGCATGGCCGCGAACGCTGCGACCATCGTGAGTGCCTGCGATGTCAATTGCATCATCATCGGCCGCCGCAGCTGTGGCGTCACACCGGCCTGCTCGACCGAAGTCTCGCTCACGTGGACGCCTTCATCGCGATGAGCGAGTTCAGCCGCCGCAAGCACCGCGAGTTCGGCTTCGCACGTGAGATGATCGTGCTGCCGTACTTCGTGCCTGACGAGGACCGCCCGGCGGCAGGCGGCGACGACGAGGCGCCGCAACAGCGGCCGTACTTCCTTTTTGTCGGCCGTCTGGAAGCGATCAAGGGCCTCGACGACGTGATCCCGCTCTTCCGACGCTATCCCGAGGCGGATCTGCTCATCGCGGGTGACGGAACACATGGTGCGACACTCCGAGCCCTCGCTGCCGGAACTGCCAACGTCCGATTCCTGGGCCGCCTCGAGAGGGCAGACCTCGCGCGCTACTACCGCCACGCCCTCGCGCTCATTGTGCCCTCCGTCTGCTACGAAACATTCGGCGTCATCCTCCTCGAGTCGTTCAGCTACGGCACTCCTGTGCTCGCAAGGCGAATCGGGCCGCTCCCTGAAATCGTCGCGCAGTCTGGCGGCGGTGAGCTGTTCGACACACCTGAGGAGCTCCTGGCTGCGATGCGTCGGCTGCAATGTGACGAGCCGGCCCGGCGCGCGCTCGGCGAAGCGGGTGGGAACGCGCTGCTGCGGTTCTGGACCGAAAGCGCCGTCGTCCCCAGGTACCTGGAGGTCATTCGCGAAATCGCAGCACGGAAGGGACTCACTCGAGCCGGCGCCGCGCTTGGTGCGGCGGCCGCGCCGACATTTCATACGGAGCACGTCACACGTGAAGGTCTTCGCCGCCGGCAGCGCGGATAGGTCTGGCACTCGCCCGAGGACCGCTGGGTTGATGGAGAGGTGAATCGGTGCGCGGTATCCTGACCTATCACTCCATCGATGCCACGGGATCACCGATCTCCTGCCTGCTGGAGGCCTTTGATCGACACCTCGCATGGCTGCTGTCCGGAAAGGTCCGGGTCACTACCGTGGAGGAATTACTCACCATGGCACCATCGGAGAACGCGATCGCGATTACGTTTGATGATGCATTCACCAGCTTCGGTGACATCGCGGCACCACGACTGCTCGCCCGAGGACTTCCGGTAACGGTGTTCGTGGTTGCCGAACGCGTAGGCACGACGAATGCCTGGGATGGCCGCGTCGACCCGAGGATCCCGCAGCTCCCCTTGCTGGATTGGGATGCGCTCGGCCGCCTCGCCTCACAGGGCGTCGAGCTTGGATCGCACACTCGCTCCCATCGCGACCTGACCAGGGTGAACCGGCGGGTTCTGCAGGACGAAGTGGGCGGATCGGCTGAGGTGATCGCGGCAAAAACCGGTGTGCGACCCACTTCGTTCGCGTATCCGTATGGCAGCGTCGATACCCGTGCATGCGAGATTGTCGCCCAAACGTATCGCTGCGGATGTACCACCGAGTTCCAGACGCTGCAGGGTACGATCAATGCGGCGCGGCTGCCCCGGCTCGATGCTTACTATTTTCAGCAACCCGGCATACTGGAGGCGTGGGGAACCCCGGCGTTCGAGAGGTTTGTCAGGCGCCGTCACTGGCTGCGACGAGTACGCCGAGTGCCAGAAACCGTCTGTCGCCGGATGCTGAGAGAGAAGAGGGCCCTATGACTACATCAACCGGCAGCGGCAGACTCCATGATCCGCTCGCGTTCGCCTTCGCGCCGATCCACAAGGGCGCCCTTGGCGTTGCCACCGGGTTGGTGACTGGACTGTTCATTTTCGTGGTGACCGTGCTCCACGTCATCGCCCAGCCCGCTGGCGGCCTGCCGCTGGAATTGCTTGGGCAGTACTTCCATGGCTACACCGTCACCTGGCTCGGCGCCCTTGTCGGATTCTTGTGGGGCGTGGTAACGGGATTCGTTATGGGGTTTTTCGGAGCCTTCGTACGCAACACGACCGTGGCCATCTACGTGTTCACTCTCAAAACCAAAGCGGAGCTGCAACGGACAGCAGACTTCCTCGATCACATTTGAGGCACCGAAGGATGACCGAACAGTACAGCGTCGAAGAGCAGCGGGTCCTGGGAAAGGCCATACGCCGGATCCACGAACAGGGGTGGGGTATTGCATTCGGCCTCGTACTGGGCCTGACACTGCTGGTAGCAACAAATGTTCTCGTACTCAAAGGCGGCGAGGTTGTGGGACCGCATCTCGGCCTGTTGGGTGTGTACTTTCCCGGGTATCGCGTCACCTTCATCGGTAGCCTCATCGGGTTCGTGTACGCGTTCGTCGTAGGGTACGCACTCGGCCGTGTGATTGCCACCGTCTACAATCGGATGACCTCGGGAATGCGCTGACGCGATCGCGCATAGTCATGGATACGGTGAGCCTCTCGGTCGTGATCGCCTCTCACAACGCGGAAACTGTCATCGGGACGTGTCTGGCGGCGCTCGACTTGCAACGACTCGAGCATCACGCTGAGATCATCGTTGCCGACAGTTCGACGGATGCGACTCCAGAGATCATCAGTCAACGGTTTCCGTGGGTACGACTGCTGCACTTCGATGATCCGATGTCGCTGCCGCACCTCCGCGGACGCGGGATCGCGGCCAGCCGCGGAGACATCATCGCGATCCTCGATCCATTCTCTGTGGCCGCACCCGACTGGGCGAAACGTGTGCTTGCCGCCCATGCAAAAGATCCAAATCTCGCGATAGGCGGAGCCGTCGGCCTGCATCGTCCTGAGTCGAAATCGCTGGCCGCCTGGACGATCTATTTCAACGAGTACGCGCTCTTCATGCCGCCGATCCGGCGCGGGGCGACATGGATCGTGCCGGGCAGTAACGTCTCATACAAGCGGAACGCGCTCTTTGACGGCACGGCGCCTCGGTACCCGGTCTTCTGGAAGACGTTCGTCAACTGGGATATCGAGCGTGCCGGCTCGCCGTTATGGCTGGCCGATGACGTGCTGGTGGAGCTCAACAAGCCGATTTCCTTTGTCAGCTTTCTCAACACGCGTTACCACCACGGCCGCTGTTTCGCGGGTATGCGGGGTGAGAATCCGCAGATGCGGATGGTTCGTGCAGTCTCGACGGCGGCCGTGCCTCTGCTGCTCGCGTGGCGATGGACAAGCGGCTTCTGGCCGAAGAGGCGCCATCGCTTGAGGTTCCTGCTGACGCTGCCCGGGCAGCTGGCTCTGTTCACCGTCTGGGCCTGGGGGGAAGCGTGGGGGTACGTGCGTGGCCCCGGCCGATGTTGTGAGCAGTTGTTCTACTGACGGCGCCGCGTCGCCGCGCGTGCCGCAACTCTCGGCGGTAGTAGTGGCCTTCAATGGCGGCCGGGTGCTGACGGAGTGTCTCGAAGCACTGACGACGGACTCGGTCCCCGACCGGGTCGAGATTCTCGTGGTATACGACCCGGCCGGATCAGTCGGCCTCGCGACCGCGAGTCTGGGCGCCCGTTTTCCGAAGGTCCACTGGCTGGGGGTCCGATCACCTGCGACGG
The DNA here is from genome assembly GCA_013694635.1 of Acidobacteriota bacterium. Classification (GTDB taxonomy): domain Bacteria; phylum Acidobacteriota; class Vicinamibacteria; order Vicinamibacterales; family 2-12-FULL-66-21; genus JACDCA01. The sequence goes on from JACDCA010000757.1 coordinate 6,943, forward strand.
TGCCACGACTGCGGGCGCATGGGATGGCGGCCGCCCGCGGAGACGTGATCGCATTACTGGAGGACGACTGCGTCGTCGAACGCGGTTGGTGCGAGGCGGCCATTGCCGCCCACAACACGGAGCATCTGGTGATTGGAGGCGCAGTCGAACCGGGCCCGTACAAACGCGCGCTCGACTGGGCAGTCTATTTCTGCGAATACGGCCGATTCACCTTGCCGCTTCAGCACGGCATGAACATCGTCCTGGCTCTCGCGGCTAATAACGTGACGTACAAACGGACGGCGCTCGCCCGTGTGCCTTCGAGCGACGATGGTTTTTACGACATGTTCGTGCACGCTGCCTGGGAGCGCGCAGGCGTGCCGATGCGGACAGACCGGACTCTGGTCGTCCGAAATGTCAACGCCTGGTCGCTCGCGCACGTGACTTCGGTGCCGTATCACCACGGGCGCGCGTTCGCTGGGCACCGGGCCGCCGGCCGCTCGGGACCGTGGCGGGCTGCGATCGGCCTGCTCGCCCTCGGTTTGCCGATTCTGAAGCTTGGCCGGATTGTCAGCGGGACCGCGTCGAGGAAGCGGCTGGCAGGGCGGCTTCTCCAGGCGCTGCCGTGGATGGTGGTCTTCAACACCAGCTGGTCGCTCGGCGAGGCGGTGGGTTATGTCCGGGGGCCTGGGGACAGCGCCACGCGTTGGCGATAGCCAGCGCGGTTTCCCGAGGTCAAGAGGTCGACAAGATCCGGTTCATGTCGATACCTGGCGCTGATTGATCAACCCGAGCGCCAATCGTCCGCACGCCGGGATATTGTTCGTCCTGTGACCAGTGCGACACGTATTCGCGTCGCTGTCATCGGGGCGGGGCTGATGGGCCGGTGGCATGCATATGCAGCGGTTCGCTCAGGAGCCCGGGTGACCGCCGTCGTCGATTCCGACCAATCTCAGGCGGACCGCCTCGCCGCGCGATACCCGGGATGCCGAGCCATCTCCGACCTCGCCACCGCACTCGAGCTTTCGGACGTCGTTCATGTCTGCACCCCGACCGAGACGCACGTGCCGCTTGCGCGCGCGGCGCTGACTGCCGGCAAACATGCAGTAGTCGAAAAACCGCTCGCCTCCAGTGCAACTGACACTGCGGCCCTGCTCTCGCTCGCCGCCTCCCACGGCGTGTTCGTATGTCCCGTCCACCAGCTTGTGTTCACGGATGGTGTGCGAAGGGCACACACGAGCATGCAGCGGATTGGTCCAGTACGCCACGTGGGTTTCGTCCTCTGTTCGGCGGGAGCAGCTGGCGCGGGACCCGGGGCGCCGGGTCGCGTGGCTCTCGAGGTGCTGCCACACCCCCTGTCGATTATCGCGCGGCTGTTTCCCGACGCGTTGGGACACGCCGCCTGGTCTGTGCGGCACCCGGCGCCTGGCGAAATTCGCGTCCTGGGGCAGGCGGGCGATCTGACCGTTTCCATCGTCGTATCGATGAGTGCCCGCCCGACGAAAAACACCATGGAGATTCTGGGTGTTCGCGGCGCTGTCTACGTAGACCTGTTCCACGGCTTCGCGGTCCGGTACAGTGGGAACGTCTCGCGCGCTCGGAAGATCGCCCAGCCATTCCTCCACGGCGCCGGACACATCGGCGTTGCGGCCGCGAATCTTGCGCTGCGTATCGTCCGCCGCGAGCCTGCGTATCCGGGACTCGTGCCGCTGCTGCGCGCGTTCTACGCAGCTGTCGCATCCGGCGGCGCCCATCCGATCGCGCCGTCCGAGACGCTGGCAGTTGCGTGCGCATCCGACGAATTGATGGCTCTCGTGTCTGGAGTTCGAACTTCGTTGCGCACCGAGGGTGATGATGCGCCAGGCTGGCGTGGGTGAGGAGCGCCGATCTTGTGCCGTTGCGTCGTTGACTCTGGCGTCTGACCAAATCTGCGGATTATCGCACTCAGGCTCGACCGGCTGCACTCAGCACGACGTGCGGTGGTGTGGTCAGCGCCGCTTCAAAGGGCGGATGCGTCTGCTGGAACGTTTTCCGATCCGGTCGTCTCGATGCGTAGCGTGTACTCGATCGGAAGCTGATCGAGAACGGTGCTCACAGCCTTCAACAGCGCAGCGGCTAAGGCGTTTTCGTCATGTCCATGTCGAGGATCTCGTCAAGCAATCGCCATTCCGAAGTTATAGAATTCTATTCCTCGCGGGTATACCTCCTCGCCACGGGTCCCGACCCGAGATAGCTC
>JACDCA010000005.1 GCA_013694635.1 Acidobacteriota bacterium
TCGTCGACAACACCTTCGCGACTCCGTTCTTTCAGCAGCCGTTCGCGCTCGGCGCCGATCTCGTGGTGCACAGCGTGACCAAGTATCTGGCCGGTCACTCTGACCTGATTCAGGGGGCCGTCCTCGCGCGCGACGCCGCGGTCTTCGAGCCCGTCAAGTTTTTGCAGAATGCCATCGGCGCGGTGCCCTCCCCGTTCGACTGCTGGCTCACACTACGCGGTCTGCAGACACTGGAACTCAGGATGCAGCGCCATGCCGAGAACGCCGCCGCCATCGCCGACGCCCTTTCGTCGCATCCGCTGGTCCGGCGCGTGTACTACCCGGGCCTTGCGAATCATCCCGGGCACGCCATTGCCGCACGCCAGATGACCGGATTCGGCGGGATGGTGTCGTTCGAGCTGACTGGAACCGTTGACGAGGTGGTGTCGTTTGTCTCGTCTCGCCGGTTCTTCACGCTTGGCGAAAGCCTCGGCAGCGTAAAGTCGCTCGTCTGTCATCCAGCCCGGATGACGCACGCGTCTATTCCGCCGGATGTCCGCGCCGCGATGGGCCTGTCGGACACACTCGTCCGCCTGTCGCCCGGTTGCGAGCACGCCAAGGACCTCGTCGCGGACCTCGTCGCCGGTCTGGACGAAGTAGCACAGGCCCGTGGCGCTGTTGAACTGGTGAGCACGTAGCGTCCGCACGTCGCGCGTGGTACACGGCGTGCTTCCGCCACCGCGGGGGTACGAATGCATTCAGGAGAGGCGGAAAGCTCGAGCGCGCTTCGCGGTGCGGCCGTGGGGGCTCTCGGCGGAGTCATTGGATCCGGAGCGATGGTGTTGTTCAACCACCTGGCGGCGGCCGCGGGCCTGGGGCAGGACGACCGTGGCGGCCATCATCAGGATCATCGCGGGGATGCGAAGCCGAATGATACGGATGGAACCATCGCCGACGAGCCTGCCTCGCGGAAGGCTGCGTCGCGGGCTACCGAGATCCTCGCCGACCGGCCGTTGACGGAGCGGGAGAAGGACATCGGCGGCCCGTTGATGCATTACGTGTTCGGCGCCGCGGCGGGGGCGATTTACGGAGCGCTTGCGGCGGCAGCCCCGGGCATCACCCGCGGTTTCGGGGCGCCGTACGGCGCGGCGGTATTCCTGACGGCGGGAGAGGTGGGAGTGCCGCTCGCGGGTCTCTCCCGGCATCCCGCGACCTATCCAGCTTCACGTCACGCGGCGGCGTTCGCGACGCACCTGATATTCGGACTCACGCTCGAGGCCGTCCGGCGCGGGCTCGCGCGCCGGTAACATTAGAGCGTTTGCGCTCACCCGCCGTCTTCCTGACCGGTGCCGGCCTCGTCTATCTGGCCGCCATGGTGGCCCTCGCCATCATGCGGACGCCGCTCGGGACGCCGATGTACTTCTGGCTTGAGGGCGTCGCGGCTGCAGCGTATCTCGTCGCGCTCGCTCACGTCTGGCGGCTCGGTGACGTCCGTCGTGGGCTCTTCTTCAGCGCGCTCGCGTTTGCCGTCCTGTTTCGTGCGCCGCTCGCAATGACGCCCGTCGAGCCGGACAACGACATGATCCGGTATCTCTGGGATGGCCGCGTGCAGAGCCTCGGCATCAATCCCTACCTCGTCCATCCAGCGGATCCCGAGCTCGCGTGGACTCACACGCCTGAAACACGGCAGATGCCGAGCGCTCGGCAGAAGACTCCCTACCCTCCAGCGGCACAACTGTTCTTCCGCCTGGTCGTCACCGCGCATGACTCGGCGCGCGCGATGAAACTGGCGCTCGTCGCCTGTGACCTGATGACGATCCTGGTGGTCTGGCTCTGGCTGCGGTCGATCAAACGCAGCGAGTGGCTGACGCTCGCCTACGCATGGAACCCGCTCGTCGTCATCGAAGTCGCCTACAGCGGCCACATAGACGCGCTGGGAGCGTTGTGGATCGCCGCTGCCGCGTACTGGCTCGCAAGGCGGCGCACGGCGCTGGCGACGATCGCCTTTGTTTTCGCCGTGGCAACGAAGATCCTGCCGGTGGTGCTCATCCCGCTTCTGTGGCGGAGGATCTCGCGGCGCGACGCGGTGTTGGGCGTCGCGCTGTTGGTGCTGCTGTATCTGCCGTTCAGCGGTGGGCCACAGATCGCGCTCGGCGGCGTCACACGCGTGGTCGAGCACATCCGCTTCAACGGCCCGATTTTCCAGGCGATGAGGGCGATGTTCAATCCGATAATCGCCGGTGCGACCGCGGTCGTGCTCGGGTTGCTTGCCGCGGCATGGTGCCGGTGGAAACTTGGCGACACGCAACCCGCCTCGTGGGCGTGGCCCATGGCGATTGCGCTCCTGTGCGCACCGGTGGTCTACCCCTGGTATCTGCTGTACATGACGCCGTTCCTGGTTACCGCCGGCACTCTGCCGCTCACCGCGTGGACGATCAGCGTGATTCCGGTCTACCGGGTGTGGCAGACGTCCCGAGGCGACGGGAAATGGGTCGTGCCGTGGGAAATCCTCGCACTCGAATTTGCCGTTGTTTTCGCGGTGCTTGCCGCAGTCGCGTGGCGTCGCTGTCGGCCTTTACCGCGCGTTCGCGGACGTACGGACGAGGTCGCCGGCCCGTGAGCACGCTTCTTGCGATGACAGCCGCCGGAGCGTCAAATGCGGCATCGATCAACACATTTCGCAAGCAGCCAGCGCCTTACGGTAGCCGCCTTCACACTGCTGGCCGCCGGCATCGTGACCACGACCCCGATCGCGGGGGAGGCTCCGGCAGGCCCGGCAAGCAACGACGCCAACAAGGTCGCCGTGGCCAACAGCCCGGCCTTGAGCCAGTATCGTGCGCTGCGCAGGATGCACGCCGTCAGCGAGAAGTTCAATCACGAAGGCTGGATGGAAGCGTGGACCGAGCTCGATGGCAAGACCTTCCGTTACGAGATCGTTTCGGAACGCGGATCCGCAACCATCCGCAACAAGGTGCTGAAGGCGATGCTCGAACGCGAGAAGGAGCTCGTCGCCACAGGCGAACCGGGGCGTTCCGAGCTCAGCGCCGATAATTACGAGTTCGCCCCCGAAACCATCGGGCCTGGATGCAAGTACATCCTGATCAAGCCAAAGCGCAAGGACTCGCTCCTGGTCGACGGGCGCATCGTCCTCAGCGAGGAGGACCGTGATCTGCTGCGCGTCGAAGGCAAGCTGTCGAAGAATCCGTCGTTCTGGACGAGCCTGGTGAACGTCGTGCGCCGCTACGCGCGCCTCGACGGCGTTCGCGTGCCGATCGCGACTGAGTCGACCGCCAAAGTGAAGTTCGTCGGCAACTCCAAACTCAAGGTGGAGTACGAGTACGAGACGATCAACGGCCGCCCGGTGAGCCAGCAGGCGCGGCGTCTCGTGGCGCCGAACTACAGCGTAAGCCGGTAGCTAGAAGAGGGTTTCGATCCTCGCGAGCAGCGCGCGAGCGCGTTTCTGCGCGATGAGATTTGGCAGCCGCAGGGACGGTCGTTTGGAAACGTCCACGGCCAACGCGGCGCGGAGGAGCCGTTCGAATTCGGCGCGGTCCTTCGCCGGCTGCGCCACGCTCGTCGCCAGCGCCACATACGCGAACGCCGAGTCCCCACCCGAGAGCTGATTCGCCTTGTCGAAATGCTCCCGCGCGCGCACCGGGGAACCGCCAAGAAGCGGCGGCAGCCCCTCGAGCGCGATCATCGCTTCGTGGATCGCCCCTGATTCCCAGCCGGGATCGAGCTCCAGCGCACGCTGCAGTACGGCGCGCAGGACCGGAATTTCGCCGATCCGCATAGCCGGCGACTCCGCGAGCGTCAGCGACCCTCCCCACGCGGCCCCAAGCCAGTAAAGCGTCGGCACGTCGCTCATGGTCGCTCGGCGCAGCCCTTCGGTCTTTCCTGCCGGCAGCACGGATCCGATCCCGGCGACACGAACGTCCAGCGCCCGGAGGCAGTATCCGCGCGCACGGTCGTACATCCGTGCCGCCCTCCCCCGAAGGTCCCGGATCTCGGTCTCTCGTGCGGGATCAGCGGTGTCAGCGTCAACCTGGAGAAATGCGTAAGCGTACTGGGTGAACCCGCTGCAGGCCGTACTCAGCAGGCCGTGGTGCCGCGGCTGGTCTTGAAGCAGCATCTCGACCAGCTTCAAATTCGACGGAGCCGCGAGGCGCACGAACTCCGGATCGTTGTCGCTCGCAAACGCCGAGCTCGTCGAGGAGATCGCATCCGCCATCCGCTCGAGTCCCATGCGCTTCACGGCACAGCCCGAAACGGCGCCCGCCACGGTCAGATTGAGTCCCACGCCGCAAGTCCGCATCAAGGCTCCAAGATACATCAGTCGCCAATCGTCAGTCGCC
>JACDCA010000012.1 GCA_013694635.1 Acidobacteriota bacterium
GGTGGGCGTTGGGATGCCTGCGGGCCAGGACCTTCACGATGTCACGGAGCGCGGCGCGGCGGAGGTGATGCGCGAGCTCCGCGGCTCGTCGTCCGTGCATTGCGACCCGCGCCTGCCACCCGGCGAACCCGCGGCGCGCCGTCAGCCCGTGCAGCGCATTCCGGCGCCGCTGGACGCCGCTCCGCGCGACCGCGTGCAGCCGCTGATGCAGGCGATCGATGCGACTGCAGAACTCGTCCTTCGCCGCGACAACCATCTCGGCGGCCGCCGACGGCGTCGGCGCCCGCAGGTCGGCGACGAAATCCGCGATCGTCACGTCCGTCTCGTGCCCGACGGCGGAGATCACCGGGACGGGGCAGGCGGCAATCGCCCGCGCGACCCGCTCCTCGTTGAACGCCCACAGATCTTCGACCGATCCGCCGCCGCGGCCGACGATGATCACGTCGACACCGGGGACCCGTGCAATCGCGCGGAGCCCCTGGATGATCTCCGGCGCTGCGTCGTCTCCCTGCACGCGTGCCGGGCGGATGACCAGGTGGGCGTTGGGATGCCTGCGGGCCAGGACCTTCACGATGTCACGGAGCGCGGCGCCATCCAGAGAGGTGACAATGCCGATCTTTCTGGGCAGGGCCGGCAGCGGACGCTTGCGCGCCGCCTCGAACAGTCCCTCCGCCTGCAGCTTCTTTTTCAGTTGCTCGAACGCAAGCTGGAGCGCGCCCAGACCGTGCGGCTCCATGTGCTCGCACGTGATCTGGTATTCCCCCTTCGGCGCGTACACGTTGAGCCGTCCGCGCGCGATGACGTGAAGCCCGTCCTCCGGTTTGAAGCGGAGGTACCGCACCGCCGTCCGGAACATCACGGCCTTGATCTGCGAATCGCCGTCTCTCAGCGTGAAGTACATGTGCCCCGTGTTCCACACGCGGCAGTTCGAGATCTCTCCCTCGACCCACAGCTCTCCAAGCTGGTCCTCGAGCAGCGAACGGATCATCGAGGTCAGCTGCGACACGCTGACGATGCGGCGTTGGGGCGCGGGCGGGCGAACATCGCGCGCGCTGCCGCGCGCGGAGGGCTCCTCGAACGGCTCGTCGAAGAGGTCAGGCATGTTTCACCAGTGCTTCGACGTCAGCCGCGGAGAGATTGAGACGTTCGATCGCCGTCGCACGGCCGGTGGCCGGGTTGGCAGTGATGACGATCGCATTCAGCCGCGCGCCGCCGGTCGCGGGCTCGAACTTCGACGGCATCCCGCTGACGAAACGTCCCAGGGCCGCTTCGACCGTGACGCCGATGATCGAATCGTGCGGTCCGGTCATGCCGACGTCAGTCAGATACGCGGTGCCCTTCGGCAGGATGCGCTCGTCGGCGGTCTGCACATGCGTGTGCGTGCCGAAGATGGCGGTGACGCGGCCATCGAGGTGCCAGCCCATTGCCGCTTTCTCCGACGTCGCCTCCGCGTGAAAGTCTACGATGATGACGCGCGCCTTGGCGCGTGCGGCCTCGATCTCACGGAGGACCACGGCGAACGGATCGTCGAGCGGCGCCATGAAGATCCTGCCCATCACGTTGATGACCGCAACCGGTTCGCCGCTGCGCGTGTTACCGGTCCACGTCCCTTTCCCGGGGGCGCCCACAGGAAAGTTCGCCGGCCGGAGCAGCCTGGGCTGTCGCGGAATGTACTCGAGGACTTCTTTCTTGTCCCAGACGTGATTGCCCGACGTCATCACGTCCACGCCGGACTTGAGGATCGTGTCGGCGATGTCGCCGGTGACGCCAAATCCCGCCGCGGAGTTCTCGACATTGGCGACGACGAGCTCGACCTCGTACTTTTTCACGAGCGCCGGGATGGCGCGGTGCGCGATCTCCCGCCCCGGCCGTCCGAAAATGTCGCCTATAAAGAGGATGCGCACTCAGTCGGACCCGATCGGGATGCGGATCTGGCGCCCGCGGCGCTCCTCGATACGGGGAAATTCGATACGCAGCTCTCCGGCTTTCAGCGTCGCACGTGCGCGGCCGGCATCCACCGCGCCGCCCAGCCGGACGATGCGCGCGAAGCGGCCGAACCCGCGCTCGGCCAGGTGAAAGGCGGCGTCCTTGTGCCCGCACGCGGCAGGCAGTTTCGTGCCGGCAATCAGCACGGTTCCGCGCGACAGCACGACCTGCACTGACGCTGCGGGGACGCCCGGAAGGTCCATGACGAGCAGGATGCCCTGAGGAGAGTCGATAACGTCGATCGGCGGGTTGCACTCGCCGGTGCCGCCGGCGGCGAGCGATTCGCCGTTCAGCAGATCGAAGAGCCGTCGGAGCTCCTCTCCCAGTTCGCGTCGCTCGAGGTGGAGGCGGGGCATATTCGGATTCTACGGTGTCAACTCCAAACTCCAAACTCCCGTTTAATGCTACCCTCAAGCGTATGGCGCAAAACGACAGCAAGGAACCTACCGGCGCCGTTGATGACGCCTTGGCGCCGCTCATCACCAGCCGCTTTCTTTTCGTGGACGTCGCGGCGCAACGCGCCAAGCAGCTGCGACGCGGCGCCCTGCCGCGGATCGAGCGCCCACCGTCAGGACCTCACAAACTGGAGCGCGTGGCGATGGAAGAAGTGCGCGTCGGCGCGATCCAGTACACGCTCCCGATCATGCCGGAAGCCGGATGGGGCAGGGGCGCGTATACCGGCGTGACAGAGCAAAAGGATCGCTGATCGCTAATCCCTGATCATCAGTGATTAGCGATTAGTGATTAGCGATTAGTGATCGCTGCTGCGCCACGCAGCAGCGTGGCTTCGTCCCACGCACGTCCGGTCAGCTGAAGTCCGACGGGTAAGCCCTCCGCAAAGCCGCACGGCACGCTGATCGCCGGCAATCCCGTGAGATTCGCGCTGACGGTCAGCACGTCCGCCAGATACATCTGCAGCGGATCCTCTACACGCGCGCCAAGCGGGAACGCTGTCGTCGGGCTCGTCGGTGTCGCGACGACGTCCACCTGTTCGAAGGCGGTCTCATAGTCACGCCGCAGGAGTGCACGCACCTGCTGCGCCTTGGTGTAGAACGCGTCGTAGTAACCGCCGCTGAGGACGTAGGTCCCGAGCAGCACGCGCCGCTTGACCTCGCGTCCGAACGCCGCGCGTGTGCTCGTGTACATGTCGCGCAGCGACGACGTCTTCTCCCCGCGGTGGCCGTAACGGACGCCATCGTAGCGCCCGAGGTTCGAACTGGCTTCCGCCATGGCGACGATCGCGTACGCCGGCGTCGCGTATCGTGCGTGCGGCAGCTCGATGTCGATCAGCGACGCCCCTGCGTCGCGCAGCGCTTCGGTAGCCGCGTCGAAGGCCGCGCGGACGCCCTCCTCGATGCCCTCGGCGAGAATCCGGCTCGGAATGCCGATGCGCAGGCCGCGCGCGCCGGCGTTGAGCATCGCGCTGTAGTCGTCCGCCGGACGTCTCGCGCACGAACTGTCGCGCAGGTCTTCTCCCGCCAGCACCTGCAGAACCGTGGCGAGATCCGTCACGTTGGTCGCAAGCGGCCCGATCTGGTCCATCGACGAGCCGAAGGCGATCAGCCCATACCGTGAGATCCGGCCGTACGTCGGTTTGAAGCCGAGGACGCCACAGAGCGCGGCCGGCTGCCGGACGGACCCCCCCGTCTCGGACCCGAGTGCGATCGGCGTCATGCCGGTGGCCACCGCGATAGCGGATCCGCCACTGGACCCGCCCGGAGTGCGGTCGTGGGCCCATGGATTGCGGGCTGGACCGAACGCCGAATGTTCGGTGGAGGACCCCATCGCGAACTCGTCGCAGTTCGTTTTGCCGACGACGATCGCTCCGGCCGCCTCGACGCGCTCGATGACAGTGGCGCTGTAGGGAGGCGTGTAGTGCTCGAGAATTCGGGACCCTGCAGTCGTGCGAAGGCCTCGGGTGCAGATGTTGTCCTTGACGGCGATGGGGACGCCGAACAGCGGCAGGTCACGCACCGTTGCTGGTCCGTCGTCGAGGGACGCGGCGCGTCGCAGCGCCCGTTCGGCGTCGACGGTGATGAACGCGTTCAGCGCGCCGTTGAGCGCCTCGATCCGGTCGAGCGAGGCGCGACACACGTCGACGGCGGACACCTCGCGCGCGGCGATCGCGCGTCGGATGGCAGCCGCGTCTCCGAGCGTCATCCGTTCAGAACCCGTGGTACTTTGAAGAGTCCGGTCGCGGGGTCGCCGTGGGGCGCTCCTGAGAGGACCTCGTCGCGCGGGAGCGAGGACTCGCGGGCGTCGTCGCGCCGCGGCTCGGTAGCTGCGAGCATGAACTGGTCGGGGTCTTCGAGGCCAGTGGCATCCGCGTCCTGCACCTGACGCGCGAATTCGAGGATGTCGCCCAGCTGGCGGGTGAATGCCTCGGTCTCCTCGGGATTGAGGTCCAGCTGCGCGAGCGCCGCAAGGCGGCGCACGTCGTCAACGGTGAAGGCGGACATGGAGGGCAGGATAGCACCATGCCGGTGAGGCCCAGCGCGGTGGCAGGCACGTGGTACCCGGGGATCGCGGGTGCTCTGGCGCGGGAAGTGGACGCCTTCGTGGCGGCCGCCGGTGATCCCGTCGCCGGAGAGATCACCGCCCTGTTTGCTCCGCATGCCGGCCTGATGTTTTCAGGTTCAGTGGGCGCGCATGCGTATAAGGCTGCAGCGGCGGCGTCAGGATCCTACGACGTCGTGTTCATCGTGGGGCCGTCGCACTTTTTCGGATTCGACGGTGTGTCGGTGTGGCCCGACGGCGCCTTCGACTCGCCGCTGGGCCCCGCCAACGTCGACGCCGCTGCCGCTGCGGACCTGCTGCGACATCCCGTGGCTCATGTCGAGCTCGAACCGCACGGCCGCGAGCATTCGATCGAAATGCAGTTGCCCTTCATTCGCCGGCTCCTGCCGGAGGTTCTCATTGTCCCGGCGCTGATGGGGCTGCAGGGGCGCGAGACCATCCTCGCCCTGGCCGACGCGCTCGCCGCCGCCGCACGCGGCCGCCGCGCGCTGCTCGTCGCCAGCACCGACCTCTCTCATTACTTCGACGCGAGAACGGCCGCGACGCTCGACGCACGCGTGCAGGATTGCGTGCGAGCCAACGACGCGGACGCGCTGCTGGACCTCTTCGAGGAGTACCCCGAGCACGAGCGCGGGCGTTATGTCGCGTGCGGCGGCGGCCCCGCCATCGCGGTGATGAAGGCCGCGACCCTTCTCGGTGCGCCGCAGGGACGGGTGCTGAAGTACGCGCATTCGGGGGAGGTCTCGGGCGACTACGATGGCGTGGTGGGGTACCTCGCCGCGGCGTTCGGCCGGTTCGACACCGACAATGCCGCTCACTGATGCCCAGAAAACGTCGCTGCTGCGCATCGCGCGCGAGTCGGTGACTGGCTATTTCACGACCGGGCAGCCGATCGCCGGCGCCGCGTCTGGCCTGCCCGAAGCGTCTGGCGCCTTCGTCACGATCAAGCGACGCGGGGAGCTGCGCGGCTGCATCGGCACGCTCGAGTGCCGTGAGGACCTGGCTGCGGAGATCGCACGCTGCGCCCTGCAGTCGGCGACGGAGGATCCGCGATTCCCACCCGTATCTGCCGGGGAGCTCCCCGAGTTGTCATTCGAGGTCTCTGTCCTCGGTCCTCTCGAAGAGATCGATCCGGCCGCTCACGACTCGATTGTCGTTGGCCGGCACGGCGTGGTCGTGGAGATGGGGCACAGACGAGGCCTGTTGCTGCCTCAGGTCGCAACCGAGGGGGGGTGGACGAAGGACCAGTTTCTGGACCAGACATCGCGCAAGGCCGGCCTGGCTGCCGACGCGTGGCGCACCGGGGCTCGCGTGTTCCGCTTCGAAGCGGAAGTATTCGGCGAGTAATGCCGCGGCTCGGCGCCCACCTCTCGATTGCCGGCGGTCTGCCCCGCGCCGTGGACCGCGCGAAAGCGTCCAGGTGCGAAGCGCTGCAGATCTTCACGAAGTCCGCGGGGCAGTGGCGGGCGCGCCCACTCCCGCAGGAAGAAATCGATCTATTCCGGAGGCGCGTCACCGAGACCGGCATCGGTCCGGTGGTCGCTCACAACAGTTACCTGATCAACCTCGCGGCGGCATTGCCCTCGCTGCGTCAGCAGTCCATCGAATCGCTGCGCGAGGAGCTGGCGCGCGCGGAGGCGCTCGGGTTGGACGGCCTCGTGATGCATCCGGGCTCCTATACGAGCGGCACCGAGCACGACGGCCTCCGGATGATCGCCGACGGCCTGGCGCGGCTTCTCGACGAGCGTCCGGACGGACGCACGCAGATTCTTCTCGAGCACACGGCGGGGCAGGGCACGAATCTGGGGCACCGGTTCGAGCACCTCGCCGAGATCATCGATCGGCTTGGCGGCACGCCGCGGGTCGGCATCTGCCTCGACACCTGCCACGTGCTCACCGCCGGCTACGACATCTGCACCGAGGAGGGATACCGCCAGACGTTCGAGGCCTTCGATCGCATCGTCGGCCTCGATCGGATCCGGGTGTTTCATCTGAACGACTCGAAGAAGCCGTGCGGGAGCCGCGTCGATCGTCACGAGCACATCGGGAAGGGGTGTCTCGGTCTCGAGCCGTTCCGTCGTCTGCTGAACGACGCTCGATTCAGCGGACTGCCGATGCTGCTGGAAACGCCAAAGCTGGAGACGCCGGAAAGCCGCCGCACGAGTGACGTGGATCCCTGGGACGCGCGGAACCTGCGCACCTTGAGGCGTCTGATCGCGAAGGTATAGTAAACGGATGCGAAGATTTCTCGCGGTGTGTCTTGCCGCGTCCCTCGTGCTTGCACCGGCGCGCGCCGACGCGTGGGGGTTCGAGGCACACAAATACATCATGGCGCGAGCGATTTCGCTCCTGCCGCGCGAGATCCGTCCCTTCTTCGAGGCGCAGCGCGCGTTCGTGGTCGAGCGCGCGATCGACCCGGACCTGTGGCGCACCGGCGGCTGGGAAGAGGAGTCGTCTCGACATTTCCTCGACATGGACGCCTACGGTCCGTACCCGTTCAAGGACCTTCCACACGACTACGACGAAGCGGTGAAACGCCACGGGCAGGAGTTCGTGCTCAAGAACGGGACGCTGCCGTGGCGCACGGAGGAGATCTACAGGAAACTGGTCGAGGCGTTTCAGCAGAAGGCTGGGTTTTCGCGCGACAACATCAAGTTCTTCTCGGCCGTCGTCGGACATTATGTCGGTGACGCCCACGTGCCATTCCACGCCGCGCTCAACTATGACGGACAGCTCACGCAGCAGTGGGGTATCCACTCCCGCTTCGAGGCGGAACTGTTCGAGCGCAACCGCGCGCGGCTGCGGGTCATTCCGAAGCCGATCGCGCCGGTCGAGAACCCGCGAGAGTACATGTTCGCCGCGCTGACGTCTGGCTTCCCGTTCGTCGAGACGATTCTGGATGCCGACAGGAAAGCAGTGGCGGGTCGCGAGGTTTATGACAATCCGTACTTCGCGATGATGTTCGCCAGCGTCCGGCCGGTGCTCGAGCAGCGCCTCGCGGAATCGATCACGGCTGCCGCGTCGATGATCACCGCGGCGTGGATCGAGGCGGGTCGTCCGGCGCTGCCTGTGCAGGCGCCGCCGAGGCCGCCGCGGAAGGTGCGACGTCAGTAGCGACCACTCCTGTTATCGTAAAAACCACCTGCGATGGATGTGTTTCTCGTTCCTGCCGGCCGCGAGCAGTATGAGCTCTATACCGAGGAGGCCGACGAGGTTCCGGAAGAGGCGCCCGTGCGGCCGCCCGCGACGGGCGGTTTCTTTTCCCGGATGAAGCATCGGGTGGTGGGGTTGTTCGAGAGGCTGAAGCACCGCTTCCACCAGGTTCTCGCCGAGGCCGAACGCGATCGCCGCCGCGGGAACGCCGTGCGCGCGCACGGCTGGTTCGCGCGGGTCAAGGGCGTCGTGATGCGCTGGGTCGCCGAAAGCGTCGCCGAGCAACGCCTGCTCTGGAACCTGCGTCGCGCGGACCATGCGTCATTCATGTTCCCCGACGACCTGACGGCAGGAGACGCGGTGGCCGTGCTTCGCAAACAGCTCGGGAAAGACTTCGACAAACACCGGTTCTGGCTCGCCATCGATTCCCTGCTGATGGTCGGGTCCGCGGCCTTGATCGTGATCCCGGGCCCGAACGTGCTCGGTTACTTCTTCGCGTTCAGGGTCGTCGGCCATTTTTTCTCGGTGCGTGGAGCCAGGCGTGGCCTCGACATCGTGGAGTGGACCAACGTGTCGAGCCCGCCGCTGACCGCATTGCGCCAGGCCATAGAGATGGACCCGGTGGCGCGACTCGAGGCCGCCGAGCGGATCTCGGCGGCGCTCCACCTGGACCACCTGCCGAGCTTCTTTCAGCGTATCGTTCTCAGAAGCACAGAGCAGCCATGAAGCTTCAGGTTCTTGCTGAACGCCTCGGGTGCCGTCTGGAGGGGGACGGGGCACTCGACATCGAGCGCGTCGCCGGCATCGAAAAGGCCGGCCCGTCGGACCTCACGTTCTTCGCGAACACCAAGTACGCGGCCGCGCTTCGCGCCACCCGAGCCGGGGCGGTGATCCTCGGCGAACGTGCCGAGGCCGCGCCCTGCGCCATGCTGCGCACGGCCAATCCATATTTCGCGTTCGCGAAGGCGATGGAGATCTTTGCCGACCCATGGACGCCGCCGGCCGGCGTGCACGCGCGCGCTCTCGTCGGCGCCGGCTGTGACATCGCCGTGGATGCCTCGATTGGCGCGTACGCCGTCATCGGCGATGGCGTCCGCATCGGCGCCCGGACGATCGTGCACCCGCAGGTGGTCATCGGGCGGCATGCGATCGTCGGCGACGACTGCGTCATTCACGCGCGCGTGTCGATACGGGAACGCGTCGCGCTCGGCAGCCGCGTCGTCGTGCAGGACGGCGCCGTCATCGGCAGCGACGGCTACGGGTTTGCTCGCGATGCCGACGGCGGCCACTACAAGATCCCGCAGGTCGGGGATGTGGTGATCGAGGACGATGTGGAGATCGGCGCGAATACGACGATCGACCGTCCCGCTGTCGGTGAAACGCGGATCGGTGCGGGCGCGAAGATCGACAATCTCGTCCAGATCGCGCACGGTGTCAGCGTCGGCCGACGCTCGCTGCTTGCCGCGCAGGTCGGGATTGCCGGCAGCACCACGCTGGAAGAATCCGTCACGCTTGCCGGGCAGGTGGGCGTGGCCGGACATCTCACGATCGGCAAGGGCACGGTGGCGACCGCGCAGACCGGCATCCCCAACTCCGTCGAGCCCGGATCCCTGATTTCCGGATATCCGGCAATCGACAACCGCGACTGGCTGAAGGCCTCCGCCGTCTTCAAGAAGCTCCCGCAGCTCCGCAGGACCCTGGCCGACCTCGAGCGGCGCCTCGCTGAGCTCGAAGCCCGGGCGGGACTGCGGGACGAGCACTAGCACTAAGCACTAAGCACTGAGCACTAAGCACTCTCCCCCGCGTGTCATAATCGAAATCTCATGGAAAAACGTACTATCTGCCGCAGCTTCTGCGTGTGTGTCGCAGTCTTCGGCGTTCTCGCGATCAATCCCGGCGCGACGGCATCGAACCGGCCGCCGAAGCTCGATTACGCGATGACGACGCTGCCAAACGGGATGCAGGTCGTGATGCTCGAAGATCACTCGACGCCGATCGTTCAGGCGGAAGTCTGGTACCACGTCGGCTCGAAGAACGAGAAGGCGGGGCGCACGGGGTTTGCGCATCTGTTCGAACACATGATGTTCAAGGGATCGAAGAACGTGGAGCCGGAAGGGCACCCGTCGTGGATCTCGAGCGTGGGCGGCCAAAGCAACGCCTACACGAATGAAGACGCGACCGTGTTCTGGCAGACGTTCCCCGCCCAGTACCTCCCGCTGGTGCTCTGGCTCGAAGCGGACCGGCTGGCGACGCTGCGCATCGACGAGGCGGTCTTCAAGACCGAGCGTGAAGTCGTCAAGGAAGAACGGCGCATGCGCGTCGAGAATCAGCCCTACGGGCGGTTGAACGAGATCGTGTACGATCAGGCGTTCACCGTCCATCCCTATAAGCATTCGACGATCGGCAGCATGAAGGATCTCGAAGCGGCGTCGATTGCCGACGTCCGGGAGTTTTTCCGCACCTTCTACGTGCCGAACAACGCGACGCTGGTGCTGGTCGGCGACTTCGACAAGCAGGAAGCGCTCGGGCTCGTGACGCAGTACTTCGGAAAAATTCCGAAGTCAGCCACGCCCGTACCCCGCGACATCCCGCAGGAGCCGCCCCAGACCAAAGAGCGGCGCGTGCGGCTGGAAGAAAGCTGGCCGCTGCCGGCGGTCGTCGTCGCCCACCACATTACCTACGACGGTCACCCGGACGCATATCCGCTTCACATCGCGTCGAAGGTGCTCTCGGATGGTCAGAGCTCGCGCATTCACAGGCAGCTGGTCTACGAAAAACGGATCGCGCTTGCGGCGTTCGGCGCCGGCAACATCATCGAGCACCCGAACCTGTTCTTCGCCGTCGCGATCGTCCAGCCCGGTAAGACGACCGACGAGGCGACCAACGCCTTGATCGCCGAGCTCGACAGGCTGCAGAAAGAGCCGATTTCGGCGGCGGAGCTGCAGCAGGCGAAGAACCAGTTCGCGCGGGATTACATCTTCAGCCGCGAGTCCAACAAGGACAAGGCGCTGCAGCTCGGGCATGCCGCGGTGATCCACAACGACATCAAGACGGCGGACGGCGAGTTCGACATCTTCATGAGCATCACGGCCGCAGACGTCCAGCGTGTGGCGCAGAAGTACTTCACCCCGGAGAACCGGCTCGTCCTGACGATCATGCCCAAGGGCTCCGGCAGCGGGGGAGGCGGTCGATGAGCGCTCGCCGATCTGCGCTTCTTGCTGCCGCCCTGTTCGCGACCGCATCCCCGGCACTGGCCCAGGTGCCGGACTGGCCGACGGAGCGCCCGCCGCGTCCGCTCGCCGCGCGCCAGGTGAAATTCCCTCCCTACGCGTTCAAGACGCTGGCGAACGGCCTCCAGGTGATCGCGGTCTCGCACCACGAGCAGCCGGCGGTCACGCTGCGTCTCATCGTTCGGGCCGGGGCGGCGCAGGATCCGGCGTCCAAACCGGGGACAGCGGCGCTTGCAGCGTCGCTCCTCGATCAGGGGACGACAACGAGGAGTTCCGAGCAGATCGCCACGAGCATCGATTCGATTGGCGGTGTGCTCGGCGTCGGCGCCGGTTCAGACCTCACGTTCATCAACACCGCGGTGATGCGCGACAGCCTCGACGTGGCGATGCAGCTGCTCGCCGAGGTCGCGCGTAATCCCGCGTTCTCTCCGCAGGAAGTGGAGCGCCAGCGCCAGCAGATCATGTCGGCGATGAAGGTCAGCTACGAAGACCCGGACTACATCGCGGGCACGGTGTTCGACCGTCTCGTCTACGGTTTCCACCCCTACGGCAAGCCCGACTCCGGCACCCCCTCGTCAGTCACGTCGCTGACCCGCGAGGATCTCGTGGCGTTTCACGGGCGCTGGTTTGGCGCGAACAACGCGATCCTGGCGATCGTCGGCGATGTCACGCATGACCGGGCGTTCGCCGCCGCGGAAAAAGCATTCGGAAGCTGGGCGAAGGTCGATGTCCCGGCCGCGGCGGCCGGCCAGGTGCCCCCCGCGACGCGGCGCGTCATCGTGGTGGATCGTCCGGGCGCCGTGCAGACGGAGATCCGGGTTGGCCACATCGGACTGCCGCGGAAGCACAAGGACTTCCTGGCCCTGGATCTGGCGCTGAAGATTCTCGGCGGGGAAGGGGGCAACCGGTTGCATCGCGTGCTCCGGACGGAGCGCGGCCTCACCTACGGCGCCGAAGCCGACATGCACGCCCTCAAGGACACCGGTGACATCGTCGTCAACACGGACACACGCTCGGAGACGACCGCTGAGGCGCTCCGCTTGATCGTGGACGAAATCTGGAAGCTGCAGAAACAACGCGTGCAGCAGCGAGAGCTCGCGGACGCGCAGGCCTATCTGACCGGCAGCTTCCCGCTGACGATCGAAACGCCGGGGGCAATCGCGCTGCAGGTGCTCAACGCCGTGTTCTACGGCCTGGATCTCGAGGAGCTCCAGAACTACCGCGAGCGCGTGAACGCCATCACGCCTGAAGACATTCAGCGCGTGGCCCAGCAGTATCTACACCCGGATCGGCTCTCGATCGTGCTCGTCGGCGACGGGTCGATCTTCGCGAAGGACCTGACCGCGGCCGGTTTCGATCAGGTCGAACGGATCCCGCTCGCGACACTCGATCTCGATGCGCCGGACCTCAGACGCAAGAGCGCTGCGCCCGCACCGCGTCTCGTGCCCGCATCGTGGACACCGACCAATTTCGGACCCCCGGACCAAGGGACCCAGGGACCCCCGGACCCCGCCGCCCGCGACCTCATCGATCGCGCCGTGCGAGCGAAGGGGGGGCTGACGCTGTTGCGTGGGATCAAGACGGTGAAGTCCGCGTCGGTGACGACGTTCGCCACACCGCAGGGAGCCCGGAGCGTGTCGGCCACGACCTACGTGCGCTATCCGGCGCAGTTCCGCATGGATGCACGGGGACCCGAGGGTCTGGTCATCCAGACCTTCGACAACGGTGTCGTCTGGGTGGCCGACGACAGCGGCGCGCGAGACGCGCCACCGCAGTTTGCGGGGATCCTCAAGGCGGGGGTGCAGCGCGACATCGTTTCAATGCTGCTGGCGCTGAACGACAACCGCGTCCGCGGACGCCGTATCGCGGACCTCGTCGTCGAAGGGAAACCAGTGCCGTCGCTGGAGGTGGAGATCGCCGCCGCGAAGCGGGTCACGCTGCTGTTCGATCCCCAGACATTTCTGCTCGTCGCGCAGCGTTACGGCGGAGCGCAAGGTGATCCGGCGACAGAGGAGACGTTCTCGGATTACCGCGACGTGCAGGGGATGAAGGTGGCCTTCCGCATCCGTGTCCGCGTCGAAGGGCAGCCACCCATCGAGCGCATAACGCAGACCATGGACTTCAACGTTCCGGTTGATCCTTCGCTCTTCGTCAAGCCCGCCCGTTCAGCATTCATAGTTCATAGTTCATAGATTCCCCGTGCGGGTGATGATTTCCTGCGGCGAGCCGTCCGGCGACCTGTACGCCGGCGCGCTGGCGGCCGAGATTCTCTCGCAGGAGCCCGCCGCAACAATCGTCGGGTTTGGCGGCGATTGCCTGGCCGCGGCCGGGGCGACGCTGGTCGAGAACTTCAGCGGCCTGTCGGTGACCGGGCTGCTGGAGGTGGTTCGCCTCCTGCCGCGAACCTATGCCACGTACCAACGCCTCGTCGCCGATGCCGAGGCGACCCCGCCAGACGTGTTCGTCGCGATCGACTTCCCGGACTTCAACTTTGCACTCGCGCGAGCGATGAAGAAGCGCGGGGTTCCCGTCGTCTATTACGTCAGTCCGCAGCTCTGGGCGTGGCGCCCGCGGCGCATGCACACGATGAAGCGCCTTGCCGACCGCGTGCTCGTGATCTTCCCGTTCGAGGAGCAGATCTACCGCGATGCCGCCGTGCCGGTGGAGTGGGTCGGCCATCCCCTGTTCGACGTCACGCCTCCGCGTCAGCCGCGTGCGGATTTTCTTGCCGGGCACGGCGTCGATGCGAACCGCCCCGTCGTTGCGCTCCTCCCCGGCAGCCGGACGAACGAGGTTCGAGCCATCCTGCCAGACCTGGTCCGATCCGCGGAGCTGGTTCGGAGGCGCGTACCTGGCGTGCAGTTCGTCGTGGCGCGTGCGCCGCACCTCGATGGACGGCTGTTCGACCCCCTTCAGGCCCTCGCCTCCGACGTCGTGCTGATCGACGGACGAGCGGACGACGTCCTCGCAGCCGCGGATGCGGCGGTCGTCGCGTCGGGCACCGTGACGGTGCAGGCGGCGCTCCACGAATGCCCCATGGTCGTGGTGTACCGGCTGTCTCCGCTGACCTATCGCCTCGGCAAGCCGTTCGTGCAGGTCGACACCTATGCGATGGCGAACCTCGTCGCGGGACGCCGTGTGGTGCAGGAGTTGATTCAGGACGACTTCACGCCCGAGGCGGTGGCGACGGAAGTCGTCCGGATGCTGACCGACCGCGAGTACGCCGCAGCGATGCGCCGCGACCTTCACGTCGTCCGGCAGCGCCTCGGCGATCCGGGTGCGAGCCGGCGGGCCGCGCGCGCCGTACTCGAAGTCGCGCGCGGCGGGGGTAGCTGTTAGCTATCGGCTGCTAGCTGTTGGCTGGCCTGCAGTACACTTGGCTGATGCGTGCCCTATGTCTCTCGCTGGCGCTGGCACTCGGATTCCTCTCCACTCTGACGGCGACCGTCATCCTTCCCGCGGACTTCCACGAAATCGTTTCCGGATCGCAGATCATCGTCCACGGCCGCGTGATCGACGTGCGCTCGGAATGGGTGGACGACCGCAGCCGGATCGAGAGCTTCGTCACCGTCGAGTCGGCGACCGTCTATCGAGGCGCGTCCGCTTCGACCATCACCTTCCGCACGCCGGGGGGCCAGGTGGGGCGTTACAAGAGCGTGACGGTCGGCGCACCTGAATTCCGCGTCGGCGACGAAGCAGTGCTGTTCCTGAAGAGCCACGCGGCCGCCGCCCTTCCGCGGATCTTTGGTTTGAACCAGGGGCTGTTCAGGGTGCGAGTCGATCCGCGAACGGGCCGCCGTCTCGTCATCCGGCAAGTGCTCGCCGCGCAAGGCACCGACGCCGAGAGAGGCACGCGCGGAGACCCCAATCGCCGTCCGTTGACGCTCGATGCGTTCGGGGCCCAGCTGCGCGCCGCGCTGCAGCCGGGAGGCGGGCGATGAAACGAGCCCTGCTTCTCGGCCTGACGCTCGCCGCGCTCGCCCTCGCGGGGGACCCGGCATTCGCCTACCTGAAACTGGGCGGCCAGAGACCGAACGGCGGCACCGTCACGCTCAAGTGGCGGAACCTTCCGGTGCGGTATTTCGTGACGAACCGGGCGGGGGGCGGTGTGTCTGCGACGCAGCTCGAGCAGGCCGTAGCCCGCGCGTTCGGATCGTGGACGGGCGTGCCGCTCACCCAGTTGTCGTCGCAGTTTGCCGGATTCACGTCCGCTGCGCCCGCCCT
>JACDCA010000034.1 GCA_013694635.1 Acidobacteriota bacterium
CACCAGCTGCGGAACGGCCGGATCCAGGTCCGCAAGGAGCTCTCGTCCACCGGGCCGATCGTCCAGGGGATCGAGTACAAGCTGCAGCAGGTCTTCCTCAATCTGTTCCTGAACGCGCGCGATGCCATGCCCAAAGGGGGCTGGCTGACGATCGTCACCCGCGGCGGCACCGACTGGGCGACCGTGGAGGTTGCCGACACGGGGTCAGGCATCCCCTCAGATCATCTATCGCGCATTTACGACCCGTTCTTCACGACCAAGGACATCGGCCGTGGCACGGGCCTCGGGCTCTCGATCACCTACGGCATTCTTCAGGAACACGGCGGCAGCATCACGTGTGACAGCCACATCGGCAAGGGAACTCGCTTCACCCTGACCCTCCCCCTCGCGTCGTCACGCGTCGAAGGGCAGCGGGCCGCAAACAGGCAGGCATGACACAGCGCCGCACCCAGTCAGGCCACGACTCGCAGGCTGCGTCGCCGGCCCGCAAGGGCACGATCCTCGTCATCGACGACGAAGAAATCATGCGCGAGATTCTCGAGGCGCTGCTGACCCGCGAAGGCTATGACGTGCGGGTTGCCACAGGCGCCGCGGAAGGTCTCGAGCTCGCCAGGTCAGGCCCCTTCGATGCCGCCATCGTCGACATGATGATGCCCGGAATGGATGGCATCGCGACGCTCGACGAACTGAAGAAAGCCGACGACGACCTGCCGGTCCTGATGATCACGGCGTTCGCCTCGGTCGAGAATGCGATCGCGGCGATGAAGCGCGGCGCCTACGATTACATCACCAAGCCGTTCAAGAACGACGAGGTCCTGGTGGTGCTGCGCAATGCACTCGCCCAGCGGCGCCTGGTCGCGGAGAACCGGGCGCTGCGGCAGAACCTTCAGGCGCGGGCGAACAGCTTCGGCGAGATCATCGGCCGAAGCTCCCCGATGCGGCAGGTGTTCGACCTGATCATCCAGGCGGCGCCGAGCCGCACCACGATCCTGATCGACGGCGAGAGCGGCACCGGCAAGGAGCTCGTCGCGCGCGCGTTGCACCAGAACTCCACCCGCGCCGACCGCGCCTTCGTGACGGTGAACTCGGGCAACCTGCCGCCGGACCTCCTCGAATCGAACCTGTTCGGCCACGTCAAGGGCGCATTCACCGGCGCGGTGTATCCCAAGAAGGGGCTGTTCGAGCTCGCCGACAAGGGCACGATTTTCTTCGACGAGATCGGCAATATTCCGCTCGAGACGCAGGCGAAACTGCTGCGCGTCATCCAGGAACGCGAGTTCATGCGTCTCGGCGGCGTGGAAACGATCAAGGTGGACGTCCGGATCATCGCGGCGACCAACGTGGACCTGCGCCGCATGATGGACGACGGGCGCTTCCGGGAGGACCTCTATTACCGGCTTCACGTGATCACGGTGCAGTTGCCGCCGCTCAGAGAACGCCGCGACGACGTGCCGCTGCTGGTGCAGCATTTTCTCGAGAAGTACGGCGAGGAGAACCAGAAGAAGCCGCTGGAGATTACGGCCGAAGCGCTCGACCTGCTGCTCGATTACGACTGGCCCGGCAACGTTCGGGAGCTCGAGAACGTGATCGAGCGCGCCGTGGTGCTGGCCAACGGCCCGCGTCTCGACGTCGACCTGGTTCCGGAATACGTCCGCACCAGCCGGCGCTTCCAGATGCCGCAGTTCATCGTGCCTCCGGAGGGCATCTCGTTTCGCGAGGTGATCACCGACTTCGAGAAGCGCCTGATCGAATCAACCCTCGAAGCGGCGGGGGGCGTCCAGAAGCGCGCGGCCGAACTGCTCCACATCAAGCCGACCACGCTCAACGAGATGATCAAGCGCCACGACATCCGTCCGCGTCGCAAGCGGGGCGCGACCGCCGACCGTGCGGAGACCAGCGAGCCGGGTGAGCTGGAAGAGGCCCCGCAAGTCGAGGTCGACAAGACGCTGTAGGTCGACCTACTTCTTCCGAAGACTCTGAAAGATTTGCTCGTACTTCCCGATGATGACGTCCCAGCGATAGTTCTGCCGGACGTAGTCGCGCCCGTTCGCCCCCATCGCTGCACGGAGCCGATGATCCGCGACGAGAAGCGTGAGGGATTCGGTGAACTCGTACCGGTCCGCGTAGAAGAGACCGGCGTTGCTCTTGAGGCAATGGGCCACCAGGACTTCGCTGCGGGCGTTGGCGAGTATCGGAGTACCCATCGCGAACGCCTCGAGTGCCAGCAGTGACAGGCTCTCGTACGGGGACGGGACGACGACGACAGTGGCGGCCTCGAGCGCCTGCATGCGTTCCTGGTCGGAGAGGCGCCCCGCAAATCGGATGAACGGCTCCTCGGGCAGCGGCATCAGCTTCACACCCATCAGGACCAGCGACGCATCCCCCCCGTTGTGCGCGTATTCGCTGAAGTATTCGATCAGTTCCTCGCAGCCCTTCCCGGGATCGATCCGCCCGCCGTACAGGGCGATCGGGCCGTGCAGCCGATGGCGGCGGCGGAAGATCGCCCCGCGCTGCGCGAGGTGCGGCCTGAAGCTCGGCGAATCATCGTCTTCCTCGTCGGGCGCCGGTACTGCGGCCCTGGCGCGCGGGTACTGTTGCGCCTGGGGGAGCTCCACGCCGCAGCCGATGGTTTCTTCCACCATGGCGCGGATGGAAAAGTGCGTGGTCAGAAACCTGCGCTCGCTCTCGGTGTTGTAGCCGATCGCAGCAGGCAGGCTGAACATCTCTCTGTAGATCCCGAGGCGTATCGCCGGCTCGTCGTGTGCGGTCGGCACCAGCAGCGTCTTCTGCGGTGCGACGGCGGTGCCGAGGACGGTGGGCGCGTAGAGATACGTGAAAAAAATCAGCACGTCGTACTGGCTGTGATTGCGTTCCAGATACTCCTGCAGCGCGGGGCACCACGGGCCCTGCTGCCGCAGCCACTCGAGCTCGTCGTCGCGCGTGTGCCCGTGGTTGAAGATCCATTCGGAGTAGCGATTGAACGCGTTGATATCGCGCTCGTGCGCATTGGCGAAACGGCGAACCGTGACGCCGCGCACACGGTCGGTGCCCTCCGGGTACTCGTTGGCCCACGTGATGTAGTCCTGCGCGCAGGTCGTCAGCACCTCGACGTGATGCCGGGGTGCGAGCCGCTCCGCGATGAGCCTGCAGTGGTACTCGGATCCCCCGAGGATCTCCGTGCCGTAACGCTGGACGATGAAGGCGATCCTCATTATTTATGAAAACTGGTCGATGACGCCGTTCAGCTGGTGCTGAAGGCTTTCGCGTGAGAAGGCCGTCAGGCGGGTACGCTGCCCCTCCAGAATCGATTCGCGGAACGGACGATCGTAGACGAGCATCCCCATGGCTTCTGCCGCCAGCTCGAGATCCTTCGGGCTGAACAGGACGCCGGCGCCTCCGAGAGTCTCAGGCACGGCGCCCGCCGCATACGCGAGCACGGGCACGCCGGCCGCCATGGCTTCCACCAGCGGCACGCAGAAACCTTCGTGCTCGCTCAACGACACATAGACGTCCGCCCACCGGTAGAACGCCGCGAGATCCTCGTCGGGCACCGGACCGGTGAACCAGAAGCGCTCCGCCAGCATGTCGTAACGGTCGATGAGGGCCCGCACCTGGGCATAGTAGCGGGGCAGGCCGTCGTACTTTCCCACGAAGATGAAGCGATAGTAGCTGTCGACGTTCCGCTTGTACACCTCCGCCAGGCGGACGTGGTCCTCGATGCGCTTGTTCGGAACGATCCGTCCCACGAACAGGAAGTTAATGAGGCCGTCGGAGAGGATCTTCTCGAGCGCCGGACGCCGGGGGGCGCGGGTGATCCGCTCGGTGTTCACGGCGATCGGGAGGACGCCCGTGCGCTGGAACCCGAGCGCCTCGAGCTCGCGCCGGTTGAATTCGGAATCGCCAAGCGCCAGTTCCACGCGGCCAACGAGCGTCGCCAGCTCGCGCCGGCCGAGGGCAGCGAGACGAAACAGGTTCGCGTCATAGGGCGCGAAGAAATGCGCCGGCGTGATGTTGTGGTACTGAAGGATCCTGATGCCGCGAAGACCGGCAAAAATCTCGGTCATCGGCGACGCCAGCGCGAAATGAAAGATCGTCACCTCGCCGTTTCTGGAGGCGCTGTCGGACAGCGGACGCACATCCCCCCGCAAATCGTCGTCCATCGTCAACGCGTAGAGCTCTGACTGGTGCCCGGCGGCGCGCAGCATGTCGCGCATCCGCCTGGCACTGTCGCCGATCGCGTCGCCGCGGTGGGCGGCAGGCACCCACTGGTTGATGATCATTCCTGATTCTGGTCGGGATACGGGATGGGGGACGGCGGATGAGATTCGGCTTCGGAAGCAAAACTCTGCAGCGCGTGTTCCTCATCCCCCCTCCCTCGTCCCTCATCCCCCGATCCTCGTCCCTCATTCCCGTCCGGCAGTGCCTTGTACAGCGCGGGGCGGTACTGTCGCAGTTCCTCGAGGTGTTCGAACTGGTCGAACTGCTGCCAGAAGTCCCACGCGACCTCGGGCGCCTCCCGTGGAGGCAGGCTGGAAATCTGCTCGACGAATCCCAGCAGCGTCCCGCCGAAGTCCTGCCGGCCGAGCCGCTCGAGCGCAGCATCCTGCGATGCGAGGATGGCCTGCTCGAGCCGCCGGTCGTCGAGGATCGCCGCCATGAGGTCGGCGATCTCGAAGGGGTTCTTGGTCTTGTACAGAACCCCGCCGCCGTCCATCGTCGCCGGCACGGCGGTCGACGCGTAAGCGAGCACGGGCACGCGCTTGTAGAAGCCCTCGATCAACGGCACGCAGAACCCTTCGTGCTCGCTGGCGCACAGAAACAGGTCGGCGACGTCGTAGAGCGCGGTGAGCTCTTCGTTGCGCACATGCCCGAGGAAGTGGACATCGCGCGTGCCGAGCCGCGAGACCAGCTGCTGCAGCATCGCGAAGTACTTCTCGAATCCTCCGTACGATCCGACGAGCAGCAGGCGCGACCGCGGGTTGTGCCGCGTCCGGTATGCGTGAAATGCGGTGATGACGTCTTCGAACTTCTTGTTGGGGATGACGCGTCCGACGAACATGATGTTCGTCCATTCGTCGTCGAACGATCCCGCAAGCGATCGATCGGGTTTGACGTCCAGGTGCGTGAAGCCGGGCACCACCGGCAGGACGCCCGTCGCCGTGAAGCCGAGGGCCTCCAGCTCCTGGCGGTTGAATTCGGAATCTCCCAGCGCGAGCTCCGCGCGCGTGATGTAGGCCATCAGCTCGCGGCGCCCGTGGTAGCACAGCTTCACGAGGTCGTTGTGCACCCGGAGGAAGTACTCCGGCGGCGTGATGTTGTGGTACACGAGCACCATCCGGCCGGGCAACGCATACGCCGTGCGCGAGGCGCGCGATCCGATCGAGAAGTGGTGAATCAGAATGTCTTCCGGCTGGACCCTGCCGACCATCTCGCGGTAGTCGAGCGTCAGGTCTTCGAGCCGCGGATCGGCGGTTTCGATGAAGATCTCCGACGTATAACCGGCGGCGCGCAGCACGCGCTGGCTGGCGAGCACTTCATTGCCGATGGCATCGCCGTATCCGAGCGTGGCGAGGACCTGATGGACGCGCGGCTTCCCGCTCGCGGCACTCATGCGTGTTGCGGCACCACGGCGCCGGCCGGGATGCCTGCCAGCACCGCGCGGGCAGGAGGCAGGTCAGCCCGTCTCCGGGCCATCCATCCCGGCATCGGTTCGATCGCGCCGCGGGCGGGCGCGGCACGGAGCTGTTCGAGCATGTCCAGATACTTCCGCTCGATCACCGGCCAGTCGTAGTTGACCCGGAAGTACTCGCGGCCGTTTCTCCCCAGGCGCGCGTGAATCGGCCCCCTGGATTCGAGTGCGTACAGCGTCTCCGCGAACTCCTCGTACGTCTCGTAGTACAACCCCGCGCCGCTCCGGATGCATTGCCCCTTGAGCACGTCGCACCGGCCGTTGGCCAGAACAGGCTTGCCCATCCCCCACGCCTCCAGCGCTACCATCGAGAGGCTTTCGAAATACGAGGGCATGATCAGGGCATCGGACGCGGCCAGCGCATCGAACTTGTCGCGGTCGTCAAGAAATCCCAGATGATGGATGCGCGGGTGATCCGGGACCGGGATGATGGCGCGGCCGATCATCACCAGGTCCAGTCCGCGCGGAAACGTTGCGGCATAGCGGCTGAAATACGCGAACAGTTCCTTGCAGCCCTTGTTCTCGTCGATCCGCCCGATGTAGAGGGCGAACGGCCGATCCATCCTGAACTTCTCGCGGAATCGCTGCGGATCCGCCGCGGCCGGAACCTCGGAGCCGACACCGACGACGACACCGGGCACGTCGTGGTTGCCAGACGCGGTCTGGATCATCGCCCGCTCTTCGTACGAGTTGTACATGATGCCGCGGACGCCGCGAAAAACGGGTCCGAAGATCGACAGGCCGATGACTTCGTCGCGCTCCGCCGTCGGCACCAGGATCGCCTTCGCGGCGATGCGGCGCGCCGCGTGGTACGCGTGGTAGTAGCGGTAACTGAAGAGAATGACGAAGTCGAACTTTCCCGGCGTCGCGAGGTACTCGATCAAGGCGCGACTGGCAGGCCCTTCGCTGTCGAGCCACGCGAACTCGTCCGTGATCGAGTGTGGATGCTCGAACACCCGGTGCGAATGGCGCCCGAAGTCGAGCGGATCACGTTCCCGATCCACCGCGAACCGCCGAACCGGCACGCCGTTGATCGTCTCGGTGCCCGCGGGAAGCTCGTTCCGCCACGTCACGTAATCACGCGCGCACGTGGTGACGACTTCCACCTCTGCGTGCCGCGCGAGCCGCTCCGCAATGTAGCGCGCGTGCAGCTCCGCGCCGCCATTGAAGTCCGCGCCATAGCGCTGGACCGCAACCGCCAGTTTCATCCGACTTCGCCGCCACCATCACCGCGCGGCTTCGTCGGGACAGGTTCGCCTTCGCCGCTGCCTCCGCTTTGCGGAGGCACCTCGCCAAAGCCCCCTCGTGTCTCAGCGGGGCCGGAGCCTGCCTCGCCGAAGCCTCGTCGGGACTCACTCGGGGCGGCGGCGGGCGCGCCGCCGAATCCCGTTCGCGTCTCACCCTCGCCCGACCCCGATCCGAACCCCGTCTTCCGGCCGCGGCGACGGCGGCGTCGTGTCCGGCGCTCCTGCTGCGCGGTCTCCAGCGGCGACCCGGCAACCGCCGTGGACGCGGTCGGCGGCTGGAGCGGCGGGACAGCGCCCGCTCTGTACTGCACGACCCCTTCGAGCGCCCGCGCGCGCCGCTCGTCGAAGTCCAGCCGGCTCGACATCGATTCGAGCCGCATCTTGAGATTCTTCACTTCGATCCCGAGACGGGTGGTTTCGACCACGAGGTTGTGCATCACCTCGTAGTGCAGCGGCTCGAGCCACGCCTGCTGCGCGTTCAGCTTCGACTGGATGTGCAGCGCTTCGGACAGCGGCGTCGGGTTGAAGAACAGCTTGAGGATCGGCATCAACATCCGCCGGATGAAACGCAGGAACGGACGGTGCGTTTCGAACAGGGTGGTGTCTTCGAACGTGAAGTTCGGGGGAAGGCTGGCCTCGCGTTTCGTGCGGAACTGCTCGATCAGGTCCGACCGCACTCCGCGCGGATCGAGAAACTTCTCGAGCCGGGCGTTTGCAAGCTCCTTGATCTCCTCCTCCGTGTAATCCACGCCGCGCTTCTCCCGGATGCGCGCGCGGATCTGCCCCATGATCTGCTCGACGTCGACATTGTCGGAGCGAATGTGTAAGTCGGTCATTGTCCTTCTTCATCCCTCGACCAGGCTCGGGCTGACCCTGAGCCTGTCGAAGGGTCAGCGTTCAGACTTCAGCGTTTCCTGATGCCGCCTGCGGCTTGAAAACTCCGGCGCTTCCTTGATACAGGTGCCGAGGATCCCCATCGATTCGACGAACGCGCGGCCGCCGAGCTTGTCGATCTGGGCCGCGTCCGTTCCGACGTCGGGGTAGCCGTTGGCATCCGCCGTCACCGTCTCCCAGTTTCGGAACAGCCGTCCCCACGGGCTGTTCAGGACGTCCTTCATGGCTGCCCTTGCGTTCACCGGATACCAGTAACTGTCGTGATAGATCACGCTGGCGATGTACGCCCACGGCGCCAGAACCGTCTTGAGCGACCACTCCACTGGCTTCTTCATCGGGCCCCAGTAGATGTGATGCTGCATTCGCGACGCGAACGTCATCTTTTTGAACGGGCCGGCGAAGTGCCAGTTCTCGTTGGCCGCTGACGTGTCGCCGACGATTTCGATGTCGCGCGGATCGCCGCACCCGAGCCCCATTTCGTGCGCCATCCGGATGAACTTGATCGACATCGGATCGAAGCCCATGAGCTTCGCCGCCACCGCGTCGATCGCGGTCTGATCGGCGCTCGCGAGGATCACGTTCTTCACATGCGGGGTCATGCAGCGGGGCCCGGGGCCGTCCCCCGCGAACACGCCATCCATGACCGCGAACACGCCGCGATGGATCTTCTTCTGAATCATCAGCAGGTCCACGAGCGTTTCGTGGATCACCGGGTGCGTCCAGTGCCGGTGCTCGTTCAGCAGCCCTCCGAAGGCGTTCTTCATCGCGCCGGTCGTGGTCGTGAACACGTGCGTCTTCACGGTCGGCAGATGAATGATGTTCTCCCCGATAAAGCGCTTCGGGATCATGAAGCCCTTCGGGTAGACCTCGTTCAAACAGGTGAATTTCTTCGTCAGATCACCGACGGCGTCCCGGATGTTGATCCACTCCTCGGTCTCGTAAATGTGGATGTTGCGCAGGTCGTGCGCCTGGACGACGTTCAGCTGCTTGTTCTCGCGCTCTCCCAGGTGCGCGTCGATGACGACGGTGCGGTTATGGCAGGCATGGATCAGCGACGGATCGTATCCGTCCTCCTTCATGCTCCGGATCACACCCTCGAGCTGCCAGGGTGTCGTCGAGCTGGCGGGGAAGAAGAAATGCCACGAGATGTTCACTTTGAGCGCCGTGTCGGCATCTTTCGCGATCACGTCCTGATACCCCGCAAGGTTCATCAGCGTGTGGTAATCGCGCAGAACGGTGGCCGGAGAGGTTCGAAGAATAGCGACTTTGGCTTTGGACATTCAGTTACCAGAATATCAACCGGCTGGGCCCATAGAGCACGAGCACCACGGCGACGGCCCATAGTGCGACGCACGCCAGGAGCGGCCGGTCGTTGAGGAGAAGATCCGAGGGGCTGCCGCCGCCTTCCTTCTGATGCACAAGGTAGAGGTAGCGGAAGATCCCGTAAAGCGTGAAAGGCAGTGTCAATCCCAGCTTGTCGGTCCCGAATTTCTGCACTGTGTCAGGGCTCACGGTGTAGAACGCATAAGCTACCAGCGTCGACGCGGTGACCACCGAGATCATCTGGTCGAGGAGGTACGGGCTGTATTCCTCGAGGATTGGCCGGTGGCTCGTGGCGCCGTCGGCCAGCAGCACGAGCTCGTGCCGGCGTTTGCTCAGCGCCAGGAACAGAGCGCCGAGCACCGTGACCATCAGCAGCCATTGGCTGATCTCGACGTTGATCACGACCGCGCCGGCCACCGCGCGCAGCACGAACCCGATCGCGATCGTCAGCACATCGATGATCACGACGTGCTTCAGCGGTCCCGAGTAGAGCGCCATGAGCCCCAGGTAGGCGCTCGCAACCAGGCCGAACTCGAAGCGCAGCAAAAACGCGGCGGCCAGCGCGCCGATCCCGAGGATCGTCGCGGTTGCGGCCGCGACAGAAACAGGCAGGCTGCCCGATGCGATCGGGCGATTTCGCTTGAGCGGATGCTGCCGGTCAGCCTCGCGATCAGCGATGTCGTTGATCAGGTACACCACGCTCGAAAGCGCGCAGAAAATCGCGAAGGCAGCCACCGACAGCAGGACCGCGGAGGGGTCCGTCAGCCGCTTGGCAAACAGCAACGCCCCAAAGACGATGAGATTCTTCGTCCATTGCGACGGACGGAGCGAGCGGACGAGGCTCGAGATCATGGATCGAGGGGCCGCGCCGAGGCGGTCCGTGGCGGTCCCGGCTTCCGCGATGATGTTCGGAACTGAATGTCGCGCCATCCTGAGCGCGGCGGGCTTGTCGAAGGCCTTATTCGAAGCTCTTGATGGCTTCCGGTTCGGTGTCGTACGTCTCGAACACGGTCAGCAGCTTCGTGATCGCGAGCAGATCCTGTATGCGCTTGGTAAGGTTCAGCAGTTTCAGCTTGCCCCCCTGCCGGCTGACCGTCGTATACGTCCGGACGATCTCCCCGAGCCCCGCGCTGTCGATGTAGGGCACGCCTTCGAGGTTGAGCAACAGCTTCTTCTTATCCTGCTGGATGAGCGAGTTGATCTTGTCTTTCAACAACTCGTCCCCTTCACCCAGCGTCATCTTGCCCTTCAGGTCGAGGATCGTAACCCCGTTCACGACCCGTTCCTCGATTTGCATGCCGCTCTCCCCCTCCAGCCGAACCACGTCCGGGCTTGTCGCAGACCCCCGCCGGTGGTCTGGCAGATT
>JACDCA010000096.1 GCA_013694635.1 Acidobacteriota bacterium
CGGTATAGCAGCCGGATCAGCGTGTACGCCTTCGGCATCGTGTCGGCGGTGAACGCGATCGTGTCGGGGGCTGGACGCTGCATGCCGGGCAGGTTCTCGGCGACCTCGGATATCGCGACGTCCTGAAACTGGACTTCAACCTTGTAACTCGCGGCCCGCCGCGGAGCGAAACGCCTGGCACTGGAGACGCTCTCACGCGCGGCGCGCTCGATCTCGCGGTGGACCTCGGCGAACGGCCGGAGTTCAACGGCGCGCGGGTTGATGGCGCGCTTGACGGCCACGGTCTTCGCGCTGGTCGCGACCTCCGCCACCTGCTTGACCGCCACATCGTCGCCGGTCACGAGCACGACCGGGACGCCGTACCACGCCGCGACGAGCGTGTTCAGACCCCCTTCGCCGAGCGATTGCCCGTTCACCCGGACGTCGCGGACGACGCCGCTGCCGGTGTGCGCGAACAGGCCCGACGGATGTCCGGCCTTCGCGTGGTAGCCGATGAAGATGACCGCGTCGTACGTCTCGTCGAGCCCCTCCATCATGCCGGAGCGCTTGAAGCTGTGGCTGATCAGGCGCGCTCCGTCCTCGAGCTCCTCGAGCCGCAGGTTGCGCATGCTGCCGTGCGAATCGTTCACGACGATTGTTGTCGCCCCGCCGGCACGCGCCCCGCGAACCGCCGCATTCACATCGTCCACCATCATCTTCCGCGACCGGCCGTATTCCGCACCGGTGGCCGAGAGCTGATCCGACCCTGAAATGCCGCTGATGCCTTCCATGTCGGCGGAGATGAACACTTTCTTGCCACCCTGAGCCGAGAGTGACAACCCCACGGCTGTACAGAGCGCCAGAATCACAAAACCATTACGCATCGATGCCCGCCATTTCGAAGATGACCGTCGCCAGCGCAGAGTAATCCATCTCTCCCTTGCTCGCCGCCAGCTCCTCGACGAGGCGCTGGACGACGGCGGAACCGGGAGCCGGCGAGTTGTGTGCGGCAAGCGTTTCTGCCGCAACGCGCATGTCCTTGCGGTACAGCGCGGCGCGGAATCCGGGCGTGTAATTCGCCTTCAGGATCCGTTCGCCATGGACCTCGAGAACGCGGCTCGCGGCGAAGCCGCCGAGGAGCGCGTCACGCACGCGCGCGGGCGCCACGCCTGACTTCCGTGCGAGGGCGAACGCCTCCGACACCGCGAGGAGCGTGCCGCCGATCACCATCTGGTTGCACACCTTGCAGATCTGCCCTGCGCCGGAATCGCCGATGCGGATCACTTTGTCTGGATTGCCGACGACGTCGAGCAACGGCTTGACCGCGGCGAATGCAGTCTCATCGCCGCCCACCATGATCGAGAGCGTGCCGTCGATCGCGCCGATCTCGCCGCCGCTCACCGGCGCATCGAGCATGGCCGCGCCCAGCGTCTCGGCCTTGGCGGCCAGTCGCTGTGCGACTGCCGGAGAGATGCTGCTCGTGTCGATGATGATCGTCCCCGGCTGCAGCGCTGCGAAGATGCCGTCCGGACCGTCGAGCACACGCTCCACGTCCGGTGAGTCCGGCAGCATCGTGAAGATGCGCGTCGTGCGCCGTGCGACCTCCGCCGGTGAAGCCGCCCGCTCCGCTCCCTCGGCCACGAGCTCCTCCACAGGCGGGAGGCTTCGACTGTGGACGACCAGCGGAAACCCCGCCTCCAGCAGGTTCCTGGCCATGGGTTTTCCCATCAGCCCGAGACCGATGAATCCAACGGTCATCAACGCACTGCCTTGTTCAGCCACCGTTCGACGTCCTCGCGAAAGTCTGTTGCATCTGAATCATGCCCCCCCGCCGCACGGACATCATCCTCCATGTGCGCCACCTCGAAGAGGTGAACGAAGAACTCCAGGAGCCGGTCTGACGTGTCGAGAGACGATCGAACCCTCGACGGAGGGCCGCCGCTGATCTCGATGCCGAACACCTCGCCGGCCGACTCCGCGAGCAGTTCGAGAAAGAGTCGTTCCGTGTCTACTTCGGAGTCGCGGCGTCCTGACGCGAGGATGCGCGATTCTTCAGGGCTCGAATCGCAGAACAGCTTGATCCCGGCGCCGAGGGGCAGCATCCACAGCTCCCACCACGCTCCGTCGTCCCACGTAAAGTGAAGAACCGTGCGCGATCGCAGCGTAGAGATGTCGAAGCGTGCTGCCTCGTGCTCGAGCGCGCGGCGGACGATCGTCTCGAGCACCAGCGGCTCGTTCGGCACCCGCAGAGGCCAGAGCGTCTCGCGCGTTCGAAACTGTCTGACAGCCCCCTCGAGCGCCTGCAGAACGCGCACCTTCTGATCACGGCGACCGATCACCTACTTCCGCACCATCGATCCGATGCGTCCTGGCTGCCCGTCGATGCCCGGTGCGGCTCGCAGGCCGAGCAGCTCCGTCATGAACGGGTAGACGTCCACGTTGTCAACGGGATCGATGACGAGGCCGGGCTTGAGCGTCGGACCCATGGCGAGAAACACGGCGCGCATCGCCGGGGCCGCGGGGTCCCAGCCGTGGGCGCCTCGATTACCGAACTGGACGAGTTTCGCGGTCGCCCGCTTCAGCGCCCACGCTTCTTCCATGATGACGACGACATCGCCGGCGCGCGGGTCGGCGCTGTAGTGATAGCGGTCCGGAAGCTCGTCGCGGAGGTACGCGCGTCCATTCCGGAGGCGGGCATTGAGGTCGTCCCTCAGCTTGCGCGCGCGGGCGATGTCGCCGCCGGCGACGTGAAAGCTCGAGACGGGACCGTCGAACGTGTGCTCGATCCCGCTGAGATCCACCAGTGATTCGATCGTGATCGTCCGGCTGCGGGATGTCTCAACCATCCCGTGGTCGGCGGTGATGACGAGATTGACCTGGCTGCCGAAGGACAACGCGTCGATGCCGTCGATGAGGACGCCCAGCGTGGCATCAAGGGAGCGCGCGGCTCGCTCGATGTTCGGCGAGTTGAGCGAGTTGCGGTGCGATGTCGTATCGAGCTCGCTGAAGTACAGCGTAATCAGGTGCGGGCGTCGGTCCGGCGGCAGCCGCAGCCACTCCAGCACGCGGCGCACACGCGCGTCATTCGGCGCGTCATCGTCGTACGGCATCACGAACGTCGGCCGGACGCCGCCGATCGCCGCTTCAGACCCCGGCCAGAAGTAGCACGCCGCCACCATCCCCTGCGTTTCTGCCGTGACCCAGATGGGCTCACCCCGGTACCAAGTGCCGTCGGTGACCGCCGGTCCGTCGTGCATGGCGTACTTCTGCCTGCGCGCGGGGTCGTAGAAGCTGTTGGACACGATCCCGTGCTTGTCGGGATGAAGACCGGTCACGAGGGAATAGTGGTTCGGGAAGGTGAGCGAAGGAAAAACAGGGTTCATCCATTTCGCGCGCGCGCCGCGCTTCATGACGCGGGCGAGGTTCGGCAGCCTGAAACGATCGAGATAGTCGGCGCGAAAACCGTCCAGGGATACCAGCACGACGTACGGTTTCTCGCGCTGTTCCGGTGCATTCATGCCACCCGTGCTGGACTGGCTCGCGCTGAACACCTGCCCCGTCAGCGCGAACAGTGCACACAGAGCGTACGTAACCCAGGCCTTCAATTACTGGCTTTCGGTTTGGGTTGCAACAGGCCGCGAAGCAGGACGACGTCGGCGTCCCCTTCGCCGAGCGCTGCGAAAATGGCCTTCCCGTCCGCCGACCATGACACGCGCCGGGCGATATAGGTCGGACGCTGTCCGAAGTCCGTGATCTGTCGTAATGGTCCTCCGGAGGTCGGCAGCGCCCAGATGTTCGTCGCCACTCCGTCGGTCAGCGGGAACGCCAGCCATTGTCCATCGGGAGAGATCACGGGACCCAGGAGTTGCCATGGCGGAATTCGACGCGCCGAAATCTGGGCGATGACGCGCGACGGACCGCTTTCGGGGCTCGCAACCCGGACCTCGTAGTCGGAGCCGCCGGTCACGGTGGGCCGTTCAACCACAAAATAGAGTGTCGAGGCGTCTGGCGAAATCGCCGAGCGATTCCCTTTGTCGTCCCGGACGGTGATGCTGGGGCCCCCGTCCGGCTGGATCTTTTTCAACGGCCCCTGGGCCCCGGTGACCTGCGCGTTCGTGTTCTCGTTGTAATACAGCCAGCGTCCGTCGCGCGACCAGTGAGCCCAACCCGCGGCAGACCCGAGATCCCGCAGGTTGCCCCCGTCCGGGTTGACGAGCCAGTTCCTGCCGACCCCCGCGCTGGTGGCGTAGAAAGCAATCTGTCGCCCGTCCGGCGACCAGACAGGCACCCCGAGGCTGACGTTGGGATCCTGCTCGTGGGTGATCTGCCGGGTCGCGCCCGTCTCCGTGTCGACGACCCAGAGATTCCCGTGGCCTCCGCTGTCCGACAGGTACACCACTTCCCGGTCGCTGCTGCCGACCGAGGGGGTCTGCACCTGGCCGGTCTGGCGCGTGATCTGGACGCCGCGACGGACGTTTTCAAGCGCACTGCCGTCGACCGGGTACTTCCAGATGTTCAAGTTCCTCACGATCCTGCCCGCGACGAGGAGGCCGTTGGCATCGAGGTCCGGATCCACGTAGGAGGCCTCGCCGAACGTGAGCTGTCGCAGCCCGTCGCCGTCGAGGCCGATCGTCCACAGGTTGAATGTCGGCAGATAGAGGACGGTGCTCCCCCGCGCCGAGCTGTAGACGATCCCGGAGCCGTCGGCGCTCCAGCAGAAACCCGACAGCAACCGCCC
>JACDCA010000111.1 GCA_013694635.1 Acidobacteriota bacterium
CAGCTACAGCTCCTACGTCGCCTTTCTGGAAGGGTACGCGCGGGCGCTGCTGTCGGCTGACACGACCGTGGACCGGGCAAGAGCGTGGCTGCGCGAGATGCTCGGCGGCCTCCGTCCGGAGTTCAGAATCGAAGCGGATGATGCAGGGCGCGGCCAGCTGGCCGTGTCGTTTCCGGCGGCACGCAGCGAGAAGGACGTCTCGCGCCTGACGCAGGAAGTCTTCGCGTTGCCCGGAAAGATCGCCGACGCGCGCAAGCGCCGCCTCGCCATCGCCCTCGACGAGTTCCAGGCGATTGCCGCCTTCAACGGCGGCAGCGTCGAACACGCGCTGCGCGCCGCGGTGCAGCACCAGCGCCAGGTCGGCTACGTGTTCTCGGGTTCGGAGCCCGCACTGATGGAGCGGATGCTGGGGCGCTCGCGTCCTTTCTACAAGGCCGGTCCGGTCATGAGGCTGCAGAAGATCGCGGCCGATCGCTTCGCGGAATTCGTGGAGGCGCGTTTCAAGGCGACCGGGGTCAGGCCGGCGCCGGGTCTCGGCGCCGCGATCGTGGAGCTGGCCGGTAACCTGCCGTACGACGTCCAGCGGCTGGCGCACGAGATGTGGGACGATGTGCGCGCCGCCGGGCGCAAGTCCGCTGGGCTCGACGACCTTCACGAAACCCTGAAAAGGCTGCTGGGAGAACACGAAACGCTGTTCGAGAGCTTGTGGCAGCGCCTGACGCTCGCGCAGCGCGGAGCGCTTCGTGCGGCGGTGCTCGAAGACGGACGGGGACTGCTCTCGGCGGATGTTCGGGGGCGGTACCGCTTGAGCGGACCCTCGACGGTCCAGGCATCCCTCGCCGCGCTCGTGCGCGAAGACATTCTCGCGCGGGACGGCACCGTGCACATCGTCGTCGACTCGCTGTTGCGCGAGTGGGTCGCGCGCAAGACCTTCTGACCACCTCCTGAGAATGATCACCACAGAGGCACAGAGACACAGAGTCCTTTATGAAAAAAGACACTCAAAACAAAAGTGTGCTCTGTGTTCCCTGTGCTTCTGTGGTTAACCTGACATGACGCGGTTTCTCGAACGGATCGGGCTCGGCCGTCCCGAGTTGCGCGCCTGGGCGATGTACGACTGGGCCAATTCGGCGTTCCAGACGACGATCATTGCCGCCGTGTTTCCGATCTACTTCCGCAGAGTCGCGGCGACCGGGCTCGCGGAGGCCGACGCGATGGCGCGGTTCGCGTGGGCGACGACGATCGCCATCCTGGTCGTGGCTATCGTTGCGCCCGTGCTGGGGGCGATCGCCGACCACTCCGCCGTAAAGAAACGGCTGCTGGGAGTCTTCGCCGGCATCGGCATCACCGCGTGTTTTGCGATGTTCTGGATTACGGAGGGAGAGTGGCTCTTCGCCCTCGTGCTCTTCGTGATCGGCAATATCGGGGTCGCCGGCAGCATCGTGTTCTACGAATCGCTGCTGCCGCACATCGTCGCACCGAAGGATCTCGATCGTGTTTCTTCGGCGGGTTACGCCATCGGCTACCTTGGCGGAGGCGTGCTGCTCGCCTTCAATCTGCTGATGATTCAGCGGCCGCAGATGTTCGGGCTCGCAGACGCCGGCATCGGCACGCGGCTCAGTTTCGCGAGCGTCGGCATCTGGTGGCTGGTGTTTTCGCTGCCCCTCTTCATGAAGCTTCCCGAACCACGTACGATGGCTCGTGTGTAATAATATCTCATATCGCTCATGGGCGGCGTCCGGCGTCTCGTCGAAACGGTGCGCGACCTGCGCAGGTACCGCCAGGCCTTTCTCTTCCTGCTTGCCTTTCTCGTCTACAACGACGGGATTCAGACGATGATCCGTGTGGCCACGATCTACGGGGAGAGCATCGGTCTCGACTCGGGATCGATGATCACGGCATTGCTTCTCACGCAGTTCATTGGCGTCCCGGCAGCGTTCGGGTTCGGCGCCCTCGCGTCCCGGATCGGCGCGAAGCCGGCAGTGTTTCTCGGACTGGCCGTGTACGCGGTGATCAGCGGGCTCGGGTACTACATGACGACGTCGACGCACTTCTACGCGCTTGCGGTGCTCGTTGGCCTGGTGCAGGGCGGCACCCAGGCGCTGAGCCGCTCGCTGTTCGCAAGCATGATCCCGCGGCAGAAGTCCTCGGAGTTTTTTGCATTCTTCGGCGTCTTCGAACGGTATGCGGGCGTGCTCGGCCCGGCGGTCTTCGCACTCGTGGTGTCGTACAGCGGCTCGGGACGCAACGCCATCCTGGCGGTGCTCGGATTCTTCATCATCGGCGCGCTCCTCCTCACGCGGGTCGATGTCGACGCCGGCCGCCTGGCCGCGCGAGCCGCCGAGAGAGAGGTCGCCATGGCGGAATGACGGCCGGCCGAACGACCGTCGTCGAGGACCGTAGGAAGCCGGCTTCAGACGGTGTGATCAGACGCGTGGCGAGCCTGACCGCCCACGCGTTCTATCGCATCGACAAAGTCGGTGCCGTGCCGGCCGAAGGTCCCCTGCTGTTGCTGGCGAATCATCCAAACGCATTGCTCGATCCGGCGATCGTGATTGCTACTGCCGGGCGCCGGATCCGTTTCATCGCCAAGTCGACGCTCTTCAACAGTCCGTTTGCGCCGTTGCTGCGTCTGTCCGGGGCCATTCCCGTCTTCCGGAAGCAGGACGAAGGCGTGGATGTCAAACGAAACGCCGAAACGTTCGCCGCTGTGGACAGCGCCTTGCGCGGCGGGGACGCTATCTGCATCTTTCCGGAGGGCATCAGCCACTCGACCGGCAGGCTCGAACCGCTCCGGACGGGGGCCGCACGCATGGCGCTCTCGGCGGCGGGACAGGGGATTCCGTTGCAGCTCGTTCCCGTCGGCATCAACCCTGAAGAAAAGACGGATTTCAGGTCGCGGCTCACGATTGTCTACGGCCGTCCGTTTCAGATCGCCGCCAGCACCCGCCCGGCCGACGTCACGTCTGAGATCGCCGAGCGGATGCGTCGCCTCATCATCGAGGCGGATCCCGACGCGGATGCGGAGCTGGTCAGGCGCATCGACCGGCTCTACGCCGTCGAGCGGGAGACCCCCGTCGATCCCGCGGCGGCGCTCGACCGGCGTCGCACGATCGCCTCCGGGCTCGCACGCTTACGTGACGAGGATCCGGCGCGTTACGAGTCCGCGCTGCTGCAGCTTCGCAGGTACGATCAACGGCTGGCGCGGTTCGGCCTGGGGGACCGCTCGCTGAACTGGAACCCTTCGACCGGTGACGCGGTGCGTTTCGCCCTGCGTGAGTTGCCGCTGGCAGCGCTGCTGCTGCCGCTCGCTTCAGCCGCAGTCGTGGCCTTCGCCGTGCCCTATTTCCTGACGGCCTTCGTCGGGAGGCTGCAGCGTGACAGCGATGTGACCGCGACTGCCAAGGTGATTGCCGCAGCGGTCCTGTACCCGTTGTGGACGCTCGCGGCCGCCGTCGTGGTCGCCGGACGTGTTGGAGCGATGTGGGGATTGTTGCCTGCCGTGGCAATGCCGGCGCTGGGGGTGGCAGGACTCTTCGCGATTGAAAGGGAGTGGGCCGTTCTTCGCACGGCGAGATCATGGTTCGCGGTCAGTGGGGCGAGTCCGAGAACGCGCAAGCGGCTCCGCCGTCATCGGGCCGAGCTGGCCGACGTTCTCGACGACATGAACACGTGGCTCACGCTCCCGTAGTAGTCCAGGCCTTTAGGGCTGCATCAGCGTAAGGTCGTCCAGCCCTTTAGGGCTGATCATCGTTCGTGGTGCAAACTCCTGCTCCGTCAAATGCGTCCAATCCTGGCATGAAGATCGTCATCGCCGGCGGAACCGGTTTTCTGGGCAGTCCGCTGGCGGAGGTGTATGCCGAGGAAGGGCACGACGTCCGTGTGCTCACGCGCAGCGTCGCTCCGGGCGAGTCCCGGCACGAGCCCGGCACGGGCATGCCCGGGGTCACGCGCGTCGGGTGGGCGCCCGACGGAAGCGAGAACGCCAGCCCGGCCGCCGCGCTGACGGCTCTCGTCGACGATGCGGATGGGATCATCAACCTGGCGGGTGAATCGCTCGGCGACAAGCGCTGGACGGCACAGCGCAAGGCGCAGCTCCGCGACAGCCGGATTCACCCGACACGCGCGATCGTGGCCGCCATTCGCGCGGCCCCGAGACCGCCTCGCGTGCTCGTCAGCGCCAGCGGCGCCGGCTACTACGGGGCGTCAGGCGAGGAGCCGAAGACCGAGGAGTCTCCGGCCGGCCACGACTTTCTGGCGCAGTTGTGCGAAGACTGGGAAGCCGAGGCGCTGCGCGCGTCCCCGACCGGCACACGTGTCGTGCTGTTGCGGACGGGCATCGTCCTCGAGCGATCGGGAGGAGTGCTCGCGAAGCTGCTGCCGCCATTCCGGATGTTCGTCGGCGGCCCGATGGGATCCGGCCGGCAGTACGTATCGTGGCTGCATCGGCTGGACTATCTCGAAATGGTTCGATGGATCATCGACACGCCCGGCATCGACGGGCCCGTCAATGCGACGGCGCCGCATCCGGTCACCAATCGTGAATTCGCGCGGGCCGTCGGCACCGCACTCAGACGGCCATCGCTCCTTCCAGCGCCCGCCTTCGCGTTGAGGATGCTTCTCGGCGAGATGGCGGACCCGCTGCTCCTCACCGGCCAGCGCGTCATCCCCGCGCGCGCACTGTCTCACGGTTATCACTTCCGCTATCCGGAGATCGATATCGCCATGCGCGGAATCTTCGGCGAGTGATCAGTAATCAGTGACCAAAGTTCTCACAAGAGATAAGGAGATCAGAAACTTTATTGTTTCCTGATCTCTTGATCTCCTGTTGAAAACCGACTGATAACTTCTTTAGAGGATTCGCGCGAAGCCGAAGGCTTCGTCACCCTTCAGTGTCGCGTCCTGGTAGCGGCGGACAAGTAACCGGGCGGCGGTCCACGCCAGGCCGGCGCCGTGACGTGACGGGGTCCATGCGAACAAATGGCGCGGGAAGTTCCGATGGGCGCCGACAAACGGCATCCCGTCCACGGTGTCGTAGTCCGCGACGTCCCACGACGACGTGGGCTGCAGTCCTGAGATCGGCGGATACAGCAACGACAACTCGTACATGAGTTGCCCCGTCCGCTGCGTGAGCGCCCGCTCCCGGAGGCGAGCCGGCACGATTGACTGACGGCCGCCGCCAATCATCACCCTGTCGTCCGGGAGCCACCTGACGAGCCGATGCGGTTCGTCGAAATCCTCAACCGCCGAGACGCGGCGTCCGACCTGCCGGCGGATGGCGGGGGGCAAGGGTTCGGTCACGGCGGCGTAGACCGGCGAAGGGACGAGCTGGCGGCGAAGCGCGCGCACATCGACCAGCGGCGCACCCGATGCGATGACGACCACGTCCGCGCGGACGGCGCCACCACTGGTTGTGATCTCGACGTGGCGTGAAGAGGGCTTGATCCGGTTGACCGCTGATCGTTCGTGCAGCGAAGCGCCCCGCGCTGCGGCGGCCGCCGCGATGCCGACACAGGCACGATACGGATCGATGGCCGACCCGTGCGTTCGAATCGCTCCGCCGACGTCCAGGGCTGCTTCACGCGCAGCGGCGGCCCGGGTGACCCGGCTCGCCTCGGCTCCCGCATCACGACGCGCGATCTGCTCGCGCTCGAGCCGCCTGGCGGTCTCGCCAGTGGTTGGCGCGACCGTCAACACGTCCATCGGCATCAGGTCGCATCGGATTTTCAGCCGCCGGAGCGTGGTGGCAAGCTCCAGCGAACCTCGCCGCATCCCCTCCCACAACGCGCGGGTGGTCCTGACCCCATGCCGCGAAACGCTTTCCTGTAACGAGCCTGCGAAACCTTCGCGCAGCAGGCCGTCCGCGCCTGCCGTCGCCCCGGCGCCGACTGATTCGGCCTCGAGGAGGATCACCCGAACGCCGGCGGACGCAAACGCGAGCGCGCACGCCGCCCCCGTCAGGCCGCCGCCGACAATGACGACGCGCGTCTCGTGAGCGCCTTTGAGGCGCGGATACGAAGGACGCCGATTCTTTGGAAACCGATCGAGCCAGTAGGGGACGTGTCGCATTGGTGGGCATTCTAGCAATGCCGACTGGTGAATGCTGAATGCAGAAGTAAGAGTGCAATAGGCGCGCACGGCGCGCCTGCGAGCCGGGGTCCCCGGCGCGCGTTGTTTGCGCGCTGGGGTGGGACGGAGCGGCGCGGGGCGCAGGGGTCCCCGCAAGCGACCGAGCCGGGGTGTGGGGCGGAGCTCCACGTTAGTTTGGCGTCAATAACCGGATAGCGGCGCACCGCGGCGGTGGCGTATCGTGAGCACATGCTCGACGAAAGCGCATTGTGGCGGGCGGTCGCCGAACGCGACGCACGCTGGGAGGGAATGTTCGTCTACGCCGTCTCGTCGACGCGGGTGTACTGCCGGCCGACTTGCCCGAGCCGCAGGCCGCGACCCGACCGGGTCACGTTCTTTGCCCGCGCCGAGGACGCGGCCAGCGCAGGATTTCGACCCTGTAAGCGCTGCCGGCCGGACACCGCCTCGACATCGGATCCCGCAATCAAGCGCGTCAGGGAAACATGCAGCCGCATCGCGCGGTCAAACGGAACGCGCGTTCCGCTGGCGCTGCTGGCAAAGGCAGCCGGCACGGGAGAGCAGCAGCTGCTGCGGACATTCAAACGCATCCTCGGCATCAGTCCGCGCGAATACGCCGACGCCTGCCGCGCCGGCAGCCTGAAGTCGGCGCTGCGATCCGGTAACGGGGTGGCCGACGCCGCCTTCGCGGCAGGGTACGGGTCCGGCAGTCGCGTGTACGAGCGGGCCGCGTCGATCCTCGGGATGACGCCGGCGCGATATGCCGCGCGGGCCAAAGGAGAAACCGTGAAATACACCATTGCGACAACGTCGATCGGTCACGTCCTCGTCGCGGCAACGCCGCGCGGCATCTGCTCGGTCGCGATCGGCTCCGACGCGGCCGCGCTCCAACGCGGTCTCCGGGCCGAATTCTCAGAGGCGGCTCTCGAGCGCACGGATGGCAGCCTGTCGTCGGCCGTGAACGCGATCGTCGGCAGCATCGAAGGAAAGGCGCCGGATCCACGGCTCCCTCTGGACGTGAGGGCGACGGCTTTTCAGACTCGCGTCTGGCGTGAGCTTCAGCGGATCCCGCGCGGGCGGACACGCAGCTACGACGAGATCGCCCGCCGCATCGGCCGGCCGGGAGCCGCACGCGCAGTCGCTCGGGCATGCGCATCCAATCCCGTGGCGCTGGTGATTCCCTGCCACCGTGTGGTTCGCGCCGACGGAACATCCGGGGGTTACCGCTGGGGAGCCGGGCGCAAGGAAAGCCTCCTCGCCACCGAACGGGCCTGACGGCATACGCCTTGAACCATCATTGCCGCGGATTCAAACCCCGGCAATTGATGAGGAGGCGTATGGCGCTGACGGAGCAACTCGACAGGCTCGCCCGGTTCGAACCGGCGCCTTACCCGGTGGTGAGTCTGTATTTGAATACCCAACCGGGACCGACCGGTCGCGACCAGTATCAGACGTTCGTCCGCGCCGAGTTCAAGGCCCGCAGCCGCACCTATCCTGGCGGCTCGCCGGAACGCGAGAGTCTGGACAAGGACCTGGAGCGAATTGCGACATATCTGCGTGACGAACTGCAGCCGGCCGCTAACGGCGTTGCGCTCTTCGCCTGCTCAGCGGGGGAACTGTTCGAAGCGGTTCAGCTGCCCGCCCCGATCGATGAGCACTGGCTCTACATCGGCGACACGCCTCACCTTTACCCACTGGCGCGGGTGGAGTCTCAATATCCGCGCTACGCAGCGGTCGTTGCCGACACCAACAGCACCCGCATCCTCGTGTTCGCGACCGGTGAGCTGGTGGCACAAGAGGAAGTCATGGGCGTCAAGACCCGGAGAACCTCACAGGGAGGCTGGT
The DNA here is from genome assembly GCA_013694635.1 of Acidobacteriota bacterium. Lineage (GTDB taxonomy): Bacteria > Acidobacteriota > Vicinamibacteria > Vicinamibacterales > 2-12-FULL-66-21 > JACDCA01. The sequence goes on from JACDCA010000111.1 coordinate 7,933, forward strand.
CGCAGGCGCGTTTCCAGCGGCATATCGAGAACTACCACGTTCAGCACGTCAAGGACGTGGTCGAAACGCTCGACCGGATCGTCACGCAGGAGGGGATCCAGCACATCGTCATAGCGGCCGACGAGGTGGTGTTGCCGCTGTTGCGGGAGCAGATGCCCAAGCATCTGACGGATTCGATCGTCGACCATCTGAAAGTGGACTCCCATGCATCGGTGCGCGACGTTCTGGACGCGTCGCTCGAAGCCATGCGCAAAGAGGATGCGCGCACGGACCGTGAAAAGGTCGATGGTGCGATATCGGGTTACCGGGGGGGCGGCCTCGGCGTCGTCGGGCCTGAAGGCACGCTGGAAGCGCTCGTCAAAGGGCAGGTCGACGAGCTGTTGATCACCGCCAGCGCGGCAGCGTTGCAGCCGGTTACCGCGGACTCCAATCCGACGCTGGCCGATGACAGCACCCTGCTCGAACCTGCAGTCGAAACGGCGGCAGCAGGGGAGGCGGCGCAGGCGGATCCGCAGTCCGTGCGACTCGCCGACGAGCTCGTCACGCGGGCGAAGCAGACCGCGGCGCGTTTGACGTTCATCGAGGACGCGTCGCTGCTGGAGGAGTACGGAGGTGTCGCGGCGCTGCTGCGTTTCAGGATTTAGCCGCCGCGGACGGGCGCTTGTCGTGTCGGACGCTGCGGTACACGGCGACTGCCGACACGATCGTTCCGATGATCGCGAGACCCGAGAGCACGAAGACGATGGCGGTAAACGTGGGGGACTGCATCCACGACAGAATGCCGCGACCGTAGTACTTCGCCATGGCGGCCTCGATCGCAAACCGCACCAGCCGCACACCGCCGAGGACGGAGAGAAACGTCCATGGATTCACCCGGAGCGCGCCGCTGACGAGCACGAATGCCGTGAACGGAAAGGGCGGGGGAATGAGTCCGAGCGCCGGAACGGTGACGGCAGCGCTGTTGGTCACGCGCTGTTCCACCTTCTTCAGCGTGGACGGCCGCACCAGGCGCTTGAGACCCGCCTCCCCGACTTTGCGTCCGAGCCAGAACGTGCCGGCCGCCCCGGTAACGGACCCTGCCGTCGCCAGCAACGCATATAACCAGAACAAGTCCGGGTTTCGGGCGGACATGAGGATGACGACGAAGTCGATGCCGAGCGGCAGGAAGAAGACGATCGACGCGTCGAGGATGCCCATGAAGAGCACCCCCGCGGGTGTGAGAAAGTAGCCGAGCAGGGAGTAGAAAAGAGATTTCATGCAGGCAGCTGTTCGCCTCTATTGCGTTCGCACCATTACGATGTGTTGCGCGGCCCTGGTTGTTGGGTGCAGCAGATCCCCGGAGCCGGCCCAGCCGTCCATGAACACTACCGCTGAGCAATATGTACGCCTGGTACTGGCCATCGGTCAGCACGATCCTGACTACGTAGATGCCTACTATGGGCCGGCCGAGTGGAAGCCAGGGGCCACAAAAACGGGGCTCGACGTCCTGTCAACGCGCGCCGGCGCACTTCGCGAGGAGCTGTTGCGAATCGCCCCCGCCGCCGAGGAGATGGAACGGCTTCGCCACGAGTACCTGTCGAAGCAACTGTCCGCCCTGTCTGCCCGCCTGAGAATGCTACAGGGAGAACGGCTGTCATTTGACGATGAATCGCGCGCGCTGTACGACGCGGTGGCGCCTGTGCTGCCCGAGTCGCATTTCCAGGGCGTCCTGGACTCGCTCGACAAGCGCTTTCCTGGCTCCGGGCCGCTGGTCACCCGTTACGAAGCCTTCCATCGCGCCTTTATCATCCCCAGGGAGAAGCTGGATCACGTTTTCAAGACCGCCATTGCGGCGTGTCGCGAGCGCACACAGAAACACGTCGCTCTCCCGCCGGGCGAAAGCTTCACGGTCGAGTACGTCACCGGCAAGTCATGGAGCGGCTACAACTGGTACCAGGGTGGCTTCCGCAGCATCATCCAGGTGAACACCGACCTTCCGATCTACATCGACCGGGCGGTGGACCTCGCGTGCCACGAAGGCTATCCGGGGCACCACGTCTACAACGCGCTGCTGGAGAAGCACCTGGTGAAGGACCGCGGCTGGATGGAGTTCGCGGTCTACCCGTTGTTCTCGCCGCAGTCGCTCATCGCCGAGGGGACAGCGAACTACGGCATCCCGGTAGCGTTCCCCGAGGACGAACGCATCCAATTCGAGGAGAAGGTGTTGTTTCCTGCCGCGGGGCTCGATCCCGCGCGGGTGCGCGAGTACTACGAAGTCCAGGCGCTCGTCGAGAAGCTCGCGTACGCCGGCAACGAAGCGGCGCGCCGTTACATCAATAAAGAGATCAACGCGGAGCAGGCGGCCGCATGGCTCGAGCGCTTTGCGTTGATGTCAAAAGAGCGGGCGAAGCAGCGGGTGCGGTTCTTCGATCAGTATCGCAGCTACGTGATCAACTACAACCTCGGGAAAGACCTGGTGGCGGCCTATATCGAGAAGAAGGCCGGAAAGGATCCGGCGGCGGGCTGGAAAGAGTTTGCGACCCTCCTCTCGTCGCCGCGTCTGCCGTCAGGGCTCCGTTGATACTGCGCGGCGGTCAGGCCATTACGACGACGTCGCTCGAAGGAGCGGTTCGAGAAAGGGCCACATCTCGCCGGCGATCACCCGCATCCCCGCGGCGTTCGGGTGGAGCCCGTCGGGCAGGTTCAGCTCGGATCGTCCGAAGACGTTCTGCAGAAGGAAAGGCATCAGCGGCACATTCAACTCCGCCGCCAGCTCGGGAAAGATGTTGTGGAAGCGTCTCGCGTAATCCAATCCGTTGTTCGGGAGAGTATCCATTCCGCACAGCAAGACGGCAATGTTCCGCGTGCGCGCGCGCTGAATGATCTGCCGAAGGTTCTGTTTGACAGTATCGACCGGCACTCCCTGGAGCCCGTCGTTGGCGCCGAGGGCCACGACGAGCACTCGGGTGTTCGCGATCAGCGCAGCGTCGACTCGCCGGAGG